>JAIBHM010000037.1 GCA_020028535.1 Armatimonadota bacterium
CGGACCCGCAATCTGCCCTTCTTTGGTGACGTGGCCGACGAGCAGCACCGCCGTCCCGCTCCTTTTGGCAAGACGCAGCAGATCGGCCGTGCTCTCGCGTACCTGGCCCACGCTGCCGGGCGCAGAAGGAAGGTCAGGCTTGTAGACCGTCTGGATGGAGTCAATGACCATCACCTGCGGCTGCACCTTGCCGGCGGCATCGACGATGGCGTCAAGACTGGTCTCGGCGAGCAGGAGCAATGACCGGGCCGCGACTCCCAGCCGCTGCGCCCGAAGTTTGATCTGCTGCGTGGACTCCTCGCCGCTCACGTAGAGAACCGTGCGACCGGCGGAGGCCAGACGCTGAGAGATCATAGTCAACAACGTGCTCTTTCCAACGCCGGGCTCCCCGCCGACGAGCACAAGCGATCCTTGGACGAGTCCTCCGCCCAGGACTCGGTCCAGTTCGGCCATCCCCGTGCTCACGCGCGGCTCGGTCGCTTCAGGGACGTCTGTGATTGGAATGGGCGCACTCGAAGAGCTGGGAGCGCCTCGCACGTGCGCCGCGGCGGGCACTTCCTCGACGAAGGAGTTCCACTCGCCGCACTCCGGGCACCGACCGAGCCATTTCGGCGAGGCGTGCCCGCAGGACTGGCAGACATACTGGACGCGGAGTTTGCTCACGAGATCTCACCTTCAAGACGAAGGGCCCGGTCTCATCCCGGGCCCTCCGTACGTCTCGATGACCTGTTCGGTTTAATCGCCCTTGAGTGCGGGCTCGGCCTTGCGTTTGCGCTCGAAGACCAGTCGATTATCGCGGGCGTCGACGAGCACTGTATCACCCGAGCTGAAGCTCCCGCGCAGCAGCTCGTCCGACAGTTGATCCTCCACCAGCCGCTGGATCGCGCGGCGCAGCGGCCGGGCGCCGAAGGTCGGATCGTAGCCTTCCTTCACCAGCAGGTCCTTTGCCGCTTCCGTGACCTCGAGCTCCATGCTCTGGCCGCGCAGCTCGCGCTGCACGCGCGAAATCAGGATGTTCACGATCAACTTGAGCTGGTCGCTGGTGAGCGGCCGGAAGACGATGACCTCGTCGATGCGGTTCAGGAACTCCGGCCGGAAGGTGCGGCGGAGCTCCTCGGTGATGTGCTCCTTCATGCGCTCGTACGCGCTCTCCATCTTGGCCACTTCGTTTGCGACGGGTCTGAAGCCGATCGCGATTTCCTTCTCGAGGATCGGCGCGCCGACGTTGCTCGTCATGATGATGACGCAGTTCTTGAAGTCCACGGTGCGGCCTTGCGCGTCGGTGAGGCGGCCGTCGTCGAGAATCTGCAACAGCACGTTGAAGATCTCGGGATGGGCCTTCTCGATCTCGTCGAAGAGCACGACCGAGTAGGGCCGGCGGCGGACCTGCTCGGAGAGCTGCCCGCCTTCCTCGTACCCGACGTAGCCGGGCGGCGAGCCGACCAGGCGGCTGATGGTGTGCCGTTCGCTGTACTCCGACATGTCGATCCGGACGAGCGCGTTCTCGTCCCCGAAGAGAAACTCAGCCAGCGCCCTGGCAAGCTCGGTCTTACCCACGCCTGTGGGACCGAGGAAGATGAACGAGCCGACGGGACGGCGGGGGTCTTTCAGCCCTGCCCGCGCCCTCCGGACCGCCTTGCTCACCGCGCGCACCGCCTCTTCCTGTCCGATGATGCGCTGGTGGAGCGACTCCTCCATGCGGAGCAGCTTCTGCGTCTCTTCCTCGACCAGGCGGGTGACGGGAATGCCGGTCCAGGAGGAAACGATATCCGCGATGTCCTCGGCGGTCACCGAGCTGACGTCGCGGCCTTTCTCGCGCTTCCAGGACGATTCGAGCTCCTCGAGCTTCTGCCGCAGCACGCGCTCCTTGTCGCGCAGTTGGGCAGCCTTCTCAAAGTCCTGGTTCTTGATGGACTCTTCCTTCTCGCGCTTGACGCGCTCGACTTTCTCGACGGCCTGCCGCACTTCCTGAGGCAGGAACGAGGCCTGCAGACGGATCTTGCTGCTCGCCTCGTCCATCAGGTCGATGGCCTTGTCCGGCAGAAAGCGGTCAGAAATGTACTTCTCGGCCAGGGTGGCGGCGGCCACGAGCGCCTCATCCAGGATGCTCACCCCGTGGTGCGCTTCGTAGCGCTCGCGCAGCCCTTTCAGGATCTCGATGGTCTGCTCGACGGTGGGCTCGCTGACGAGAATGGGCTGGAAGCGGCGCTCCAGTGCGGCGTCGCGCTCAACATACTTGCGGTACTCATCCAGGGTCGTCGCGCCGATACACTGCAGCTCCCCGCGCGCCAGAGCGGGCTTCAGGATGTTGCTGGCGTCGATCGCGCCTTCCGCGGCGCCAGCGCCCACCAGGGTGTGCAGCTCGTCCACGAACAGCACGACCTCACCCTGGGCCTTGCGGATCTCGTCCATCACTTTCTTCATGCGCTCTTCGAACTCGCCGCGGTACTTGGTGCCGGCCACCAGGGCTGCCAGGTCGAGTTGTACCACGCGCTTGTTGCGGAGCACCTCGGGCACGTCCCCGCGCACGATGCGCTGCGCCAGCCCTTCGGTGATGGCCGTCTTGCCGACCCCGGGCTCACCGATCAGCGCCGGGTTGTTCTTGGTACGCCGTGAGAGCACCTGGATAACACGCTCGATCTCGCGCTCGCGCCCGATCACGGGATCGAGCTTGTTGTCGCGTCCGAGCTTGGTCAGATCGCGGCCGAACTCGTCGAGCGTCGGGGTCTTGCTGGTCTGCTTCGTGTAGGAGGTGGTCCCCTCTTCGCCCAGCAGGTAGACGACCTGGGCGCGCACGCGCTCCAGATCGGCGCCCATGGCCTCGAGCACGCGGGCCGCGACACCTTCGCCTTCACGGATCAGGCCCAGCAGCAGGTGCTCGGTGCCGATGTAGTTGTGGCCGAGCCGGCGGGCCTCGTCCAGCGCGAGCTCGAGGACCTTTTTGGCGCGGGGAGTGAACGCGACTTCCTCGTAGGGCGTGCGCTCGCCGCGCCCGATGGCGCTTTCAATCTCGGCGCGGACGCGGTCCGGCGAGATATTCAGGCTCTCCAGCACCTTGCTGGCGACGCCCTCGCCCTCTCGCACAATCCCGAGCAGGATATGCTCTGTGCCCACCGCGCTGTGGTTGAGGCGCTTGGCTTCTTCCTGGGCTAGGATGATCACGCGGCGTGCGCGCTCGGTAAACCGCTCAAACATTGCGACGACGTCCTCCCCTCGGCAGGGACGAAAGAGTGTGTATCGGAGGCTCGGTTAGGCGACTCATTCGGCCCCGGCGGAGTCCCCTCCTGCGTAGTCTACGCTGGAGGACCAGGGTGAATTCCCACGCGAGCCGACATGCTCTCATCTCGGAGTCTTCCCAAGGAGATAACGAAAAAGACCGCGCGGGGGTTTTCAAAAACTTCCTAATGCGAAATCTTCAGGACCCTGAACTTCATCTTGCCTGCGGGAACCTGGACATCGACCGTGTCCCCGTTGCGCCTCCCGAGCAGGGCCCGGCCCACGGGCGACTCGTTGCTGATCTTGTCTTGATCGGGGTCGGCCTCCGGCGACCCGACGATCGTATACGAGATCTCTTCGCCCGAACCCATGTCCTTCAGGCGAACGGTAGCCCCGACGGTGATCGTGTCGGCCGGCGCGTGCTGGTTGTCGATCACCTTGGCGTTCCGCAGCATCTGATCGAGCTGCAGAATGCGCCCTTCAATGAACGCCTGGTCGTTCTTGGCGTCCTCATACTCGGCGTTTTCGGAGATGTCCCCGAACTCCTTGCTGGCCTTGATGCGTTCGGCGATCTCCTTGCGCTTGACGGTCTTCAGATGCTCAAGCTCTTCCTCGAGCTTGCGCAGCCCTTCGGGGGTCAAGATGGTCTGCTTTTCTGCTTCTGCCATGCGATCGCTCCTACTAAGAACAAACACCGTAGGCCGAGTTCCGACCTACAGCGCCCTCCGCATCCCGGCTATTTTCGATCTACTTCCGCAATAAAACTGAGGGGTGCGCCCCCTCAGTGACAGGGAGTATAGCCCATCGCCTCTGGGCCGTCAAGTTCGCACGCCGGCCGCGGCGCGACCGCGAGAGGCGGCGAAGATGGCGTCGACCTCTTCATCGCTGATGGCCCGTTCGAAGCGGCGGAATCCACTCAATCGAAAGCCGTGACGCCGGGCCAGCGCCGCGATCTCTTCCACCTGCGCGAGCGTGATCTCCTTGCCGAGGGTGAAGTTCTCGTACCGGCCTTCCAGCGCCAGGATGATCGTCTCCGCCATACACGCCTCGCACATCCGCGGCGGAAACCCGAAGTCGAAGCCGAAGTCGACGTCACCGGGCACCTCGATCACGCCGCCATCGATCACCAGGACATCGTCCCGCCGCTCGTAGACGATGCGCGAGACGTTGCGGGGCCGGGCCACGTCACACACCACAGCGCCGGTGCGCAGGTCCTCGGGTTCGATCAGGACGTCTGTCGCCGATGAAACGGTGAGAACGATTTCCGCCTCGCGTGCCGCTCGGCGTATATCAGTCTCGACGACGACTTCCGCCCGAGAGCGCGGCCGAAGGCGCGAGGCGAGCGCCTCAAGGTGCTCGCGGGTCCTCGCCACCAGGATGATGCGGCCGACCGACCGCGACAGGATCTCACTGGTTACCGCTCCGATCGAGCCCGTGGCGCCGATCACCGCCGCGGTCGAGGAGCCTGGTGTGATGCGCATGCGCTCGGCAGCCAGGAGCGCGCCTTCCACCGCGGTGGCCGCGGTATAGCTATTGCCGGTCGTCACGGCGATCTTCAAGTTCCGGGCGACGGTCATTCCGCGATCGCCCACGATCTTCGTAAAGGCGCCGAGACCGAACACCTTCGCCCCGAGCGCCTCAGCCTTCCGCCCGGCCTGGACCAGACGGTGATAGACGAAGGGCAGTGGTGATTCCAGCAGCGTCCGGGGCGTGAGCGGCAGACCGATGAACCACCCTTCGGCCGTCGCTCCTGTGGCCGATCGAATCCCTGTCACGTGGGACACCAGCCGCGGCGGGATCCACTTGAAGCCTTGCTCCACCCAGGCTTCCGGCAGGAGCCGCGTGACCGGATACTTGCGCGCGAAGTCGCGGATGCGCAGCGGGTGGAGGAGAAATGCGAATGTCCCGTGGTGGGGTCGAGCGTTCATACCGCGACCTGTTCCCGTTTCGCCCACGCCGGAGCCGCGGACGGATTCAGCTCTTCGACGCGCGGGAGGAAACCGGCCTCAAGCGCCGTCTGGAGGTACTCGTCCGTCGAGAGGTCATCCGGCCGCCTGCCCGTCACCGCGACGATGACGCCCTGGAGGACATTGGTCGCGAAGGACCGGCCGCCCATGTCCGGCCCGTCGGTGATCAGCATCCAGACCCCCCGGCGCCGCAGCTGCTCGACGTCTTCCTTGGTAATGGTCTGCGTCAGAATGACGCGGCCCCGGAGATCGTCCGGCATGTAGCGCCTGATGAGGTGGAAGTCTCCGGCCAGGACCTCAGCCCAGGCGAAGTACCGATGATGTTTGGGCGTGATCTCTTCTTGCTTCTTCCCGGTCGGATACAGGAATCTGATCGGGAGTCTGCTGAGCCCCGGCAGCAACAACGCCGCCAAGACCTGCACCGCGCCCAGTGACCGGAGGGCGATGGGGATCCCCAGCCCAAAGATGAGGTCGCCGAAGATGACCTCGGCTCCCGCTTCGGTGAAGGCTTCGGCCATCCCATACCGGTCTACGGACGAGACGAGCACGACCCGGCGGCCGCGGAAAGAGATCCCTTTTTCCTTGGGGAGGTAGTCGGTAATCAGCCAGCGCTCCCAGGACGCCTTGAGCCCGCCCCCATCGACGAACGGCGTCTTCCGGATATTCTTCACCAGCGTGGCCGTCTGGCGGATCAAATACTTCCGGTCTCCAGCGCGCAGGTACAAGTCGGTCCCGCCCAACCCGAGGGCATCGACCTTCCCGTCCAGCTCCTCAAGAAGTTCCTTCGCGCGCTTCGTGTCGCCGTCGGTGCCAATCCGCTCGATGGAGATCGGCTGGCCCAGCACGATGGTCTCGAAGCGATGGTCCCGGGAACTGCTGCCGAGGCTGACGGAGACGACGCGCTTCATTGGACAGGGACTACTACGGCCCGGTCACAGGGAGTCCTGCCCCATGTCGCGCCGGCGGACTTGGGAGGCCGGCGCTTTGGGTTTCGGGTCCTCCGCCGTGTCTGGGACACGATTGCGCTCGTGGATGATCCGCAGGCCTTCGAGCGTCAGCAACGGATCGTAATGGTCGAAGCAGTGGCATTCATCCAGGATGAGCTCGGCCCATCCACCGGTGGCCACGACGGTGGCATCTCCGCCCAGTTCGGCCCGCATCCGGCGGACGATCTCTTCCACCTGTCCCACGAACCCGTAGATGATCCCCGCCTGCATCGCCGTGACCGTGGACCGCGCGATCATGGCCTTGGGCTTGACGAGCTCAACGTAGGGAAGTTGCGCGGCGTGCTCAGCGAGCGCCTGCACCGAGATGCCTACGCCGGGGGCAATGGCCCCGCCAAGGAATTCACCTGTGGCGGACACTGCAGTGTAGTGGGTTGCGGTGCCGAAATCGACGACGATCGCCGGACCACCGTACTTTTCAAAGACGGCGATGGCGTTGCAGATCCGGTCGGCCCCGACCTCTTTCGGGTTTTCGTACTGGATGCGGATGCCGGTGCGGATGCCCGGACCGACCATCAGCGGCGAAACCCCGAAGTACCGCCGGGACATACGATCAAATACGTCGGTCAACGGCGGCACCACGCAGGAAATGGCCACGGACTCGACCTGCGCGAACTGCAGCTCGGTGTGGCGGAAGAGCTCTCGCAGGATCATCGCGTACTCGTCGTCCGTCTTCTCCCGATCGGTGGCGATGCGCCAATGAAACAGGAGATCCTGCCCGCGATAGCCGCCGATCTTGATCTGCGTGTTGTTGATGTTGATCGCGAGAAGCATGGGTGAGTTACGAGCGCGCCGCGGCCAGCGGGCGGTTCCGGGACAGCACGGCGAAGACCGGTACGGCCACGACGGCAGCGAATAGCACTTCGAACGGGTAGTTCACGGCAATAACGGGAGCCACGGCGGTCCTGAAGTCCGGGGTCCCGAGGAACCACAGGATACCAAGGACCCCCGCCGTGTTGGTGGTTGTACCCAGGATGGCCGCCAGAATCGACGCGCCCGTACCCCTCAGGGCACGGTAGGCATAATACGCAGCCACGCCGATCAGCACCCGAGGGAGAAAAGCCCCCGCGAGCGCGATGATGAGATTCCCGCCGGCAAACTGCATAAACACCCCCCCAAACTGCCACCACGACCGAATGGCCAGGACGAGGCCCACGAGCGCACCCGCCAGCGGACCTGCGACGACTCCGGCAACGATTGCGGGGATGTGCAGTGTCGTGGCGGCTCCGGAGATGTTGGGCACGCTGATGAACCCAAGGGGCGTGTAGGACAAAGCAAGGGCCAGCCCCCCGCAGATACCGGCAACAGCGATTTGCT
Organism: Armatimonadota bacterium; assembly: GCA_020028535.1. Taxonomy (GTDB): domain Bacteria; phylum Sysuimicrobiota; class Sysuimicrobiia; order Sysuimicrobiales; family Kaftiobacteriaceae; genus Kaftiobacterium. The sequence continues at coordinate 7,505 of JAIBHM010000037.1, forward strand.
GAGGAGTAATACGCATGAAAATCCCTCCGTTCCAGTCTCCGATGAGTACCGGACGGAGCCCTGTCTTCGGGGCTCTGCCGTGGTCCGCTCCGCGAACGGTGGCGGCCACCTCTAATGCTAACACAAAATTCACGGCGCACAGCATCGTGAGTCCGGCGGGAGTCTTATGAGGGACGATAAGGGAACTTAAGGGACGCTAGGTGGGGGGCTTTATGTTCCCTCAACTCGGTCCGGACCGAGTTACGTTATGTTCGATGACCCAAATGGGCTAGACGGGTGGCGACTAGCGGGCAAGGCCAGGAATCCCCGCCACGGTGCGGGCCATCCTGACACCCCGCTTGACGGCCTCCGACACCGCCTCGACCGCAGCCGCGCCAAGGGAGAGCAAATTCGATTTGGCGGAGCCGAGGGACAGGGCGAAGATGGTATCGCCATCATAGAGTGTGTGGACCGGCGCGATGACGCGGGCGAGCCCATCGTGGGCGATGCGGGCCAGCCAGTTGGTTTCCTCCTTCGTCAGTTTCGCGCTCGTGGCCACGACCGCAAGGGTGGTGTTCTCCCCCATGCCGGCGCCGGGTGGGGGTTCCGTTTCCTGCAGCATTTTCGCCATGTTGAGGAATCGTCCGGTCTTCGGGTCGCGAGCGCCCGCCAGGATCTGGCCTGTGCGATCATCGAGCACGTCGCCAAACGCATTCACGACGGCCAGGGCACCGACCACGACCCCTCCCGGGAGGGTAATGCTCCACGTGCCCACGCCGCCCTTCATGGCGCTCGTGATTCCCAGCATCTTCCCGACGGTTGCACCCGTGCCGGCGCCGACCGTCCCTTCCTCCGGCGCTTCCGACGTCGCGCGCTTGCACGCCTCGTAGGCCATCTCAGGCGTGGGCCGGGCGGCCTGGTTGCCGATCCGCAAATCGAACACGACCGCGGCCGGCACGAGTGGAATCTTCGGGACTCCGGGGATACCCGTATCCATGCCGGCGCCGCGCTCCTCCAGATATCGCATCACCCCGTCGGCAGCGGCCAACCCAAATGCGCTGCCGCCGGTGAGGAGCACGGCGTGCACGCGCTGCACCAGGTTCATCGGGCGCATCAGATCGGTCTCGCGCGTACCCGGGGCGGAACCGCGCACATCCACTCCGCCCACAGCCCCTTCTTCGCACAGGATCACCGTACAACCGGTCAACCCCTTCGTGTCCGAGGCGTGGCCGACCCGGATTCCCTTCACGTCCGCAAGATGCGGCATGGTTACCTCAGCGAGACATCGCCGGCAAGCACGCGCCGCACACCCTGCGCCGTGCGGAGGAGCAGCGCCCCATCGGCGTCGATGTCTTCGGCGACACCCGCCACTTCCTCTCTGCCGACGACCCGGACGTGCCGGCCCAGCGTAGCCGATCGCCGCCGCCACTGTGCCAGCAGGCCGGCAGTGTCGGCAGGCAGCATCGCCAACGCACGCTCCACCCCGCGCAGGATTTCACAGACGAGCGTAGTCAGTTCCACGTTCAACGACGCTGCGTCAGGAGGAAGGAGGTCGGGCGGGACCGCCGCGTTGATCCCGATCCCGGCCACAGCAAACGTGGGACCGGCTTCGACCAGGATTCCGCCCACCTTCCGGGTATCCAGCAGCAGGTCATTCGGCCATTTGAGGGTGATCGGCATACCCGCAAGCGACTCCGCGGCTGAGGCCGAGCCCACGGCGATGGCGATGCCGAGCAGCGACCACCGGTCGGTAGGGAGCGCAGGCCTGAGCACGACCGACAGATACATACCGCCTCGAGGGGACGCCCACGGCCGTCCCAACCGTCCGCGCCCCGCCGTTTGCGCCAACGCCAGCACCGCTGTGCCTTCTGGAGCGCCCTCCTCGGCAAGACCTTTGGCCAGGTCATTCGTGGAAGTCACACGCTCGTAGACATGCAGCGGCCGCCCGAATCGCGCGGTGGGCAGATGCGAAGTGATCTCCGCAGCCAGGTCCGGCAGCATCCGCATCAGTCCTCCACGCGCCGTACGTCCTGATCCGCCACATCTGCGAGGAAGGCATTCAGCCGTCTTCCATCAGGCAGCGACGCATCGGGAGCGATCTCCAGCAGCGGGACCAGCACGAATCGCCGGCGGGTCATCTCCGGATGCGGGATGGTGAGCGAGGGCGTCTGGATCGCCAGCCGGTCGTAGAGCAGGATGTCGATGTCCACCGTGCGAGGTCCCCAGCGTTCCTTTCGCACGCGGCCGAGGTCACGCTCGACCGACTGGCAGAGCGCGAGGAGGTCCGCGGGTGTGAGGTCTGTGGCGACCTCGACGACGAGGTTGAGGAACCGTGGCTGATCGATCTTCCCGACGGGCGCCGTCTCATAGAGCGACGACCGGCGGATGATCCGCGCGCCGCCCCGGTCGAGCGCGTCGAGGGCCGCTAGTAGTGTCGCCTTGCGGTCCCCCAGGTTGGACCCCAGGGACAGGAAGGCCTTCGCGCTCATCGCGCCTGCCGCCGGATCTCGACCGCCGAGTGTGCCACCGGACCCGGCATCCGCACCGACGGCTTGCGCAGACGGATGACCACCGCCTCGACCCGCGGAAGGGCCAGCACGCGCGTGGCGATCTCCTCGGCGACCGCTTCGAGTAGCTGCCTGGGCGGGCCTTCGACGACGCTTTTCGCGGCAGCGTAAACCTTTCGGTAATCGACGGTGTCACCAAGGTCGTCGCTCTTTCCCGCCTCGCGCAGGTCGGCTTCAACCTCGACGTCCACGACGAACTCCTGCCCGCGTGTTCGCTCTTCGGGCAGCGCGCCGTGGTAACCGAAGAAACGCATGCCGGCCAGCACGATCTGGTCGGCCATTTACATCCGCTCGCGCACGGCCGCCATGGCCTGATCCCGCAACTCCGCGGCGTTGCTGCCCAGGCGATCCGCTTCCGTGCCGGTGGCCGTAACGTACTCCTCGTCCTTGATGGATGCCAGGTTGATCCGGACATTGTGCAGCGCCCCGTGGACTGCCGCATATCCCAACAGAACTGCGACCGCCACATCGCTGACCGCGTTGAGATTACCCGAACGCGCCAGGGCCGGGGTTTCGCGCAGCACGTCAAGGACTGCCCGCATCACCTGCAGCGGGACGTCGGCTGCGCCGCGCAGCGCCTGCTGGCTCGCCTCGGTCCGGGCGCGCTTCTCCAACTCGGTTCCCCGCGGCATGCGCATGGCCCGCATCACGCCGTCGAACGCCTGCGCATCCTGCTCGGCCAGGCCGCTCAACGTCTCACGCGCCCGCTCCGCCCAGTGAACGGTGCGCGCAAACGCCTCATCATCGCCGCCTTTTCCCTGCGACAGCCGGGCCACCATCGCGACCAGCGCCGCCGCCATCGCACCGGCGAGAGCCGCAGCGCTTCCCCCGCCGGGCGTCGGATCGGAGGACGCCAGCTGTTCAAGGAAGTGGCCAATCGTGAGATCCTTCATCGATGCACCACCTGGCCGCGCTTGACGACCGCATGCACGGGGTTCGTGCCGAATCCCATCGGCAGCTCGCGGTAGTCGGCGAGATCGAGGACGACGAGATCCGCCGCTTTCCCTGGCTCGAGGCTGCCCACTTCCTCTGCCGCGCGGATGGCGTGCGCCGCGTTGATCGTCGCGGCCGCGATGGCCTCGGCGGGATCCATCCGCATGCCGATGCAGGCGAGCGCAATCACAGCCGGCATCGAGTACGTCGGGCTGGTGCCGGGGTTGAAGTCCGTGGCCAGCGCAACGGCGACTCCGAGCTCGATCATTCGCCGCGCCCGGGCGTACGGCAGCCCCAGGAACAGCGCCGTCCCCGGAAGGAGCACCGCCATCGTGCCGGTCGCCGCCATCGCGGAGAGGCCGTCATCGGACGCATAGAGCAGGTGATCCGCCGAGACGGCGCCTACCTCTGCCGCCAGACGCGCGCCGCCCAGGTCGGAGAGTTCATCGGCGTGGATCTTGGGGTCGAGCCCCGCTTCCGCGCCGGCGAGCAACACTTCCCGCGACTGTTCCGGCGTAAACGCGCCGGCCTCGCAGAAGACGTCGCAGAACTCGGCGAGATCTTCGTCCACCACTGCGGGGATCATCTCATCGACCACAATGCGCACGTAGGCGTCCGGGGCGTCGCGGTGCTCGGGGGGAACGGCGTGCGCGCCCAGAAACGTCGGGATGACGTCGACCGCGTGCGCCGCCGTGAGGCGGTGGATCGCGCGCAGGACTTTCAACTCATCCTCCAGGGTCAGCCCGTAGCCGCTCTTCGCTTCCACGGTCGTCGTGCCGTGCGCCAGCATGCGGTCCAGGCGGTGCATGCCCAGTGCCACAAGCTGCTCTTCCGGCGTCTCGCGCGTCGCGTGCATCGTCGCCGCGATCCCGCCGCCTCGCTGGGAGATCTCCCGATACGTCGCCCCCCGGAGGCGCAGGATGAACTCATCGGCGCGCGAGCCGGCGAAGACGAGATGGGTGTGCGGATCCACGAAGCCGGGTGCGAGCACCTGCCCCTCGGCAATGCGAGCCCGATCCCACAACCCGCGATCCTGGTCCTCGAGCAGCACCAGCTCTCCG
>JAIBHM010000166.1 GCA_020028535.1 Armatimonadota bacterium
CCCCTCGGTCACGCCGCGCACCATGTTCGCCAGCAGCGCCCGGGTGAGCCCGTGGAGGGCGCGGTGGTGCTCGAGATCGGTCGGCCGGCGCACGACCACAGTGCTGTCGGCGACCTCGACCGTGACGTCGGGGTGAAACTCCCGCGCCAGTTTCCCCTTCGGGCCCTTCACCTCGACGGTGCGGCCGTTGACCTTGACTTCAACGCCCTTTGGAATCGGCACGGGCGCATTTCCGACGCGTGACATCTCAGCCTCCTACCAGACGTAGCACAGGACTTCCCCGCCCACGCCGAGCCGGCGGGCCTGCCGGTCGGTCATGACGCCGCGCGAGGTGGTGAGGATCGCGACGCCCATGCCCCCGCGGATGCGCGGGATCTCGCCGCGGGTCGTGTACAACCGCAGCCCGGGCCGGCTCGCCCGGCGCAGCCCGGAGAGAATCTGCTCCTTGCGGGGTCCGTATTTGAGGGTGATGCGGAGTACCCCCTGCGGCCCGCGCTCGATGAACCGCCAGTCCGCCAGGAAGCCCTCATCTTTGAGGATGCGGGCGATCTCCAGTTTCAGTTTGCTCGCCGGAATGTCGACGTGGTCGTGCCGGGCCGTGTTGGCGTTCCGAATCTGCGTCAGCATGTCCGAGATTGGATCCGTGATGACTCCCACTGCCGCTCCTCCTTGCGCGATACCGCGAGTTACCAGCTTGCCTTCACGACGCCGGGAATCTCACCCCGGTGCGCCAGCTGCCGCAGACAGATGCGGCACAGCCCGAACTTCCTGAACACGGCGCGGGGACGCCCGCACCGCTGGCAGCGGGTGTACTTGCGCACCTTGAACTTGGGCGTGCGCTTCCACTTGATCAGAAGGGACTTCTTAGCCACACTTGGCCTCCAATCTACTCATCATCGAGCAGCAGCGACGGGTGCGCCCGCTTCGCCGGGCGCTGCCTCCCGAAGCGGCAGCCCCAATAGCTTGAGCAGCTCGCGGCCCTCTTCATCCGACTTCGCGGTCGTAACCAGGGTGATGTCCATCCCCCGGATCTTCTCGACCTTGTCGTAGTCGATCTCCGGAAAGATCAGCTGCTCGCGCATGCCGATGTTCAAGTTGCCGCGGCCGTCGAACTGCCGCTCGGAGATGCCTTTGAAGTCCTTGATCCGCGGCAGCGCCGCGCTGAAGAGCTTGTCCACGAAGTCATACATCCGATCCCCGCGCAGCGTCACGTGTGTGGCGATCGGCTGACCGCGGCGCAGCTTGAAGTTCGCGATCGACTTGCGGGCGCGGGCGACGGCCGGCCGCTGGCCGGCGATCTGGGTGAGCTCCTCCACCGCCTTGTCCACGAAGCGCGTGTCGGTTGTCGCGTCCCCAACCCGCACGTTGATCACGACCTTCTCCAGCCTCGGGACCTCCATGACGTTCCGGTAATGAAACCGGTCGCGCAGCTTCGGGACGATGTCCTTCCGGTAACGCTCCTTCAGCCGAGCCGGCTTCGTCCGCGGCGCCGCTGCCGCCGCCGGAGCCTGGGCCTGGGCCCCGCTCTCACGCTTGGGGGCCTCCTTGCGCTCCTTCTGGCCTTCTTTCGGCTGCCTCGGAGCGCCCTCAGGCTTCGGACCTGCCTGTGGCTGCTGTGGCTGTGGCTGCGCCGGTGGCTCCTTAGCCTCGGCTTCCGGCTTCGGTTGTTCTTCCTCAGCCTGTTTGGGGGCTGCCTGCTGCTTCGGTCCCGCCTGCTTGGGCGCCGCTTGCTTCTTGGGCCCGGTCTCCTGCTTGGGTCCGCTCTGTTTGGACGCATCCTTCTTGGATGGAGTCATTTCTCAATCTGCTCCCCACAGTTCTTGCACACGCGCACTTTGGTCCCATCGGCCAGGTACCCGTGTGCCACGCGTGCGGCCTTCCCGCACTTCGGGCAGACCAGCATCACCCGTGCAGCATAGACCGACCCTTCTTTCTCCACGATCCCGCCCTGCGGCAACTTCTGGGTGGGCCGGGTATGCCGCTTCACCAGGTTGACGCCTTCGATGATCAGCTTGGCATCCTTGAGGTTCACATTGAGCACTTTGCCGCGCTTGCCCCGGTGCTTGCCGCCGATAACCTCGACGGTGTCGCCTTTGCGCACATGCACCCTCTGCCGTCCAACCAAGACCGCCATAGCCTTACAGAACCTCCGGAGCGAGTGAGATGATCTTCATGAACTGCTTCTCCCGCAGCTCGCGGGCCACCGGGCCGAAGATGCGGGTGCCGCGCGGATTCTGCGCGTCGGTCAAGATCACCGCGGCGTTGTCGTCAAACCGAATGTAGGAGCCGTCGGGCCGGCGCATCGGCTGCGTCTGGCGGACAATCACCGCGCGTACGACCTCGCCCTGTTTGACCGGGCTGTTCGGCGTGGCCTGCTTCACCGCGGCGACGATCACGTCGCCGACCCCGGCGTAGCGGCGATTGCTGCCGCCCAACACCCGGATGCACATGATCTGCCGCGCCCCGGTGTTGTCCGCCACCCGCAGGCGCGTGTAGTTCTGAATCATTTCGCCTTCTCCAGCACCTGGACGACGCGCCACCGCTTCTCCTTGCTGAGCGGTCGCGTTTCCATGATCAACACTTTGTCGCCGTCGCGGGCCGCATTGCCCTCGTTGTGCGCCTTGAACTTGCGCACGTGGCGCATCGTCTTCCCGTACTTGGCGTGGCGGCGCAGCGTTTCCACGCGCACCACGACCGTCTTCTCCATCTTGCCGCTGACCACAACCCCGACCCGGGTTTTCCGCTGACTGCGCTCTTCCGCCATGGCTTACACGCTCACGCCTTTCTCGGACAACAGCGTCTTGAGCCGGGCCACCTCGCGCCGCAGCTCCCGGATCTTGGTCGTCTTCGGCGTCTGCCCCGCGACCCGCAGGCGGAGGTTGAAGAGCTCCTTTTGGGAATCTTCGAGCCGCTTCATCAAATCGTTCGCGCCCAGCTCTCGCAGGTCGGAGGGAGCCGTCACGCGACCACCTCCTCACGCTGGATGAACTTCGTCTTGATCGGCAGCTTGTGTGCCGCGAGATCCATCGCTTCCCTGGCCGCCTCCAGCGGTACGCCGCCCAGCTCGAAGATGATCCGGCCCGGCCGGACGACGGCCACCCAGATCTCGGGATTGCCCTTGCCGCTGCCCATACGGGTCTCGGCCGGCTTCTTGGTGACCGGCTTGTCGGGGAAGACGCGGATCCACAGTTTTCCGCCACGTTTGACGAAGTGCATGATGGCGCGCCGCGACGCTTCGATCTGCTGGCTCGTCAACCACACCGGCTCGAGCGCCTGCAACCCGTACTCGCCGAAGACGATCGACGTGCCGGCGACGCGCTTGCCGGTCATCCGCCCGCGGTGCGCCTTGCGAAACTTGGTCCGCTTAGGCATTAACATCGGAATCTCTCCTCTTCACCGACGGCCTGGGCTCCCGGGAGGGGATCACGGCCGGGCCGGTAAGCCCGCCGCCAAGCGGCTCGGATCCCCGTTCACGGTCCAACGGCCGCGGCGGCCGCCGAACTTCGGTCTCCGCCCGCCGCTCGGGAAGGATCTCGCCCCGGTAGACCCACACTTTCACGCCGATGCGCCCGTACGTCGTCTTCGCCTCCGCGATGCCGAAGTCGATGTCCGCGCGCAGCGTGTGCAGCGGCACCCGCCCCTCGCGATACCACTCGTACCGCGCGATCTCCGCGCCCGCCAGGCGGCCCTTAGCCGCGATGCGGATCCCCTTGGCGCCCGCCCGCAGACTGCGCTGCACCGCCTGCTTCATCGCCCGGCGATAGGCGATGCGGCGCTCCAGCTGCTGGGCGACGTTCTCCGCGACCAGCACTGCCTCGAGCTCCGGCCGGCGGATCTCCTGCACGTTCAGCTGCACCTGCTTGCCCGTCATCTCGTCGAGCTCTTTCTTCAGCGCGTCGATCCCGGTGCCGCCGCGGCCGATGATGATGCCCGGACGCGCGGCATGGATGACCACGCGCGCGCGATTCGGGGCCTGCCGCTCGATCTCCACACGCGAGATGCCCGCGCGGTACAGTTTCTTCTTGATGTGCGTGCGGATCCGGATGTCCTCCCCGATGAGGGGTGCCATGTCCTTGGCGAACCACCGGGACTCCCAGTCCCGGATGATCCCGACCCGCAACCCGATCGGATGAAT
>JAIBHM010000167.1 GCA_020028535.1 Armatimonadota bacterium
GATGGCGTTCCGTATTGCCCGTGTAGAAGGTCACCGCCTTCGCACCGAGAGCCTCGCGGCCATTCCCGCCCCGGAGGTGCGCGGGCATCAGCCCCAGATACCCGGCATGCGGCTCGATGGAGAGGGCCAGGCGCACCGGCTGGAGCACGCGGCCCGTGGAGAATGCGCGGAGGGCCTGCTCCATGATCTCAATCGCGGCGTTCATCGGCAGAAGCGCGGCGACGTCGGCTTCGCGCAGCAGCAGCGGCACAGCCCCATCTTCAGCGGCGCCCGGGAGGCTGTCAAGCGCAGGAGCGCGGTGCGGTCACGGCGTAGCAACGTCGCAACACGGTGCGGTGATGCAGCGTCGGCTGCAGCTTATCATCCTCGCCCACGTCTGGGTGCTCGTGCCCCTGGCGCTGGCCTGGCTCTTAGAGTGGCGCGGGCCGCTCGCGCCTTCGGATGTCCGCGGAATCGCGCTGCTGAATGCGATCGCAGCCCTCTACCTGCTCGCCCGCACCTATTTCACCCTGGTGCGCTGGACGGCCGCTATGGTGACGTGGTGGCCGTGGATCGACGTCATACTCGTGACGGCGGCCTTAATCCTCGTGCGCAACCCCACCGACGCCATCGCCCTGCTCTACTTCGTCCCGATCGCCTCTGCCGCCGCCACGCTCGATGTCCGGCTGATGGCCGTCATCGCCGCCGCGTACGTCCTGGCCGTGCTGATCACGGACGCCCCGTGGACGCTCGCCGTCATCTATCGCATCGTCATCGTCGTCCTGGTCGGCTCGATGTACGGCTCGATCCTCCGCCTGGTGGCCTCCACCGAGCGCGCGAAGGAACGCGCGGAGTACCGCACCGCGCTCGCGCGCGAGATCCACGACGGCATCCAACATCTCCTTGTCACGATGGGGACGCGGCTCGACCTGGCGCAGCGACTCGTCGGCGAATCTCCGGAGCGCGCAGCGCGGATCGTGGGCGAGGAACGCATGGCGGCGCGCCGGGCTGCCGACGAGCTGCGCTACCTGGTCAGGCGGCTGCGCATCTCGGACGCGCACAGCGATCTCGCCACAGCCTTGCGCACGCAGATCGCCGCGCTCGCGGAGCGCTGGCCGTTCAATCTGGAGCTGGACGTTCCGGCGCAACTCCCCCGCCTGTCCCCCGCGACCGAGCACACTCTCCTGCGCGTCATCCAGGAATCCCTCACGAATGCGGCCAAGCACGCGCGCGCGTCATCGGTCGAGGTCGTCCTGGCGCAGCAGGACGGCGCGCTGACCTGCACCATCCGCGACGACGGCGTGGGCTTCGAACCTTCTGCCACGGCGGAGGCGGGCGTGGCCGGTCTGCGCGAGCGCGTGAAAGAGTCCGGCGGATCATTCACCGTCACGTCCTCGCCCGGCGCCGGCACCACCGTCACCGCCACCTTCCCCCTCCCCAGGAGCCCGCAATGAGTCCGATTCGCCTCCTCATCGCAGAGGACGAAGGCATCCTCCGGAGCACGCTGGCTGAACTGCTGGCGCGGGAGGACGAATTCCAGATCGCGGCCACGGCGCCGGACGGTCGCGCGGCGCTGATCGAAGCCCTGGGGCAGCGTCCTGACGTCATTCTCACGGATCTCAAGATGCCGAAGATGGATGGCATCGAGCTTACCCGGCGCATCCGCGAGGAACTCCCCGGTGTGGCGGTCGTGATCCTCACCGCGTTTGACGACGATGAGAACCTCTTTGCCGCCCTCAAGGCCGGGGCCACGGGTTACATCCTCAAAGATGCCTCCCTGGAGGAGATCGCCACCGCGGTCCGCGCCGCGCACGCGGGCGAGGGCGTCCTATCCGCCGGACTCGTGGCGCGCGTGATCCGGGAGTTCACGCGGCTCGACCGCATGAGGCAGGACCAGCGCCGTCTCTTCGCCCAGCTTACCCGACGAGAAATCGAAGTACTCGACCTGCTGGCCCAAGGCCTGCGCAACCGGCAGATCGCGCAGCGCCTGTTCCTCTCGGAGAAAACCGTCCGCAACCACATCAGCGCCATCCTGGGCAAACTCCATGCCAACGACCGCACCGAGGCCGCGCTCATCGCCGCCCGCCACGGCCTGGGCGGCGCAGCCAAAGACGTGCCCAACGACTCCGGCCCAGGCGGCGGGACCGGGTAAGGACCGGCTCGGGCGAGGAAAGCGCCCGGACATTCCCGAAAAACTGGGACACCTTCCTCCCCACTCCGGGACGGCCGCCGGATGTTCCGGCCGACCCACTGCGTGTATCCTGACGGCACCATGACGGAGGTGCGACCGATGAACACGCTCGTGGACCTGTTCGAGCACGTCGTCCGAACGAATCCGCCTGAGCGCGAGTTGCTACGCATTCGCGCCGGAAAAGACTGGCGCGGCTATACGGTGAGGGGATTCGAGACGGCGGTGCGCCAGACGGCGGGACGACTGAGGGAGGCGGGGGTACAGCCGGGCGATCGGGTCGCGTTGTTCTCGGAGAACCGCCCGGAATGGCACATCGTGGATTTCGCCTGCCAGCTTACCGGCGGGATCCTGGTCCCGCTCTATCCCACGCTGCCCGCGAACATGGTCGAGCACATTGTGAGTGATGCCGGCGCGAAGCTGCTCCTGGTCTCGGGCAAAGACCGCGCGCGGATCGCCCTGCAAGCGTCGGACCGGTTGCCGGGCGTGCGCGTGCTGGGTATTGACGCGGGCCTCGGCCTGGACCACCTCAACGATTTGCCCATCGCGGGGGAAGGAGGGACGCATCAGCCCTCCCCGACAGATCTCGCCAGCCTCATCTACACGTCAGGCACCACAGGCGAGCCGAAGGGTGTGATGCTCTCACACCGGAACTTCGTCTCGCAGCTCACCGCGCTGCGCCCGCTCTACCCGATCGACGAGACCGACGAGGTGATGTCGTTCCTGCCGCTCTCGCACGTTTTCCAGCGCATCCTCGACTACCTCTTCCTGTACTGCGGCTGCCGGATTACCTATGTCGATGCGGTGGAGAAGGCCGGCCCGATGCTGCCGCTGATACGACCCACCATCATGGCGTCGGTCCCGCGCGTGTACGAGCGCGCCTACGTGCAGATCATGGGACGGATCCAGAAGCAGCCGCGACTGAAGAAGCTCTTCACGTGGGCCATGAGGGTGGGTCGTCGCGTGAAGGAAGCCCAGTGGCAGCGCCGCCGAGCTCCGCTCGGGGCGCGACTCCAGTACGCCCTGGCCCGGCGGCTCGTCTTCCACAAGGTGCTCGAGCGGTTTGGCGGGCGGCTTCGGTTCACCGTGTCAGGGGGCGCGCCGCTGGCGCGGGAGATCGCGGAGTTCTTCGACATCGTCGGGCTGCCGGTCCTCAATGGCTACGGCCTCACCGAGAGCGCGCCGGTCATCGCCGTGAACCGGCTGGAGTCGAACCGTCTCGGCTCCGTGGGTCTGCCCACGCCTGGGGTGGAGGTCAAGATCGCCCAAGACGGCGAGATCCTGGCGCGAGGCCCCAATATCATGATGGGATACTGGAACAAGCCCGAGGCCACGCGCGAGGCAGTGGACACCGAAGGCTGGCTGCACACCGGCGACATCGGCCGGATCGACGAGGCCGGCAACCTGTACATCACCGATCGGAAGAAGGACCTCATCGTCACGGCCGGCGGCAAGAACGTCGCGCCGCAGCCGATCGAGGCGCGCCTGGCCACGAATCCCTACATCGCGCAGGCGGTGGCGATCGGGGACAATTACCCATACCTCACGGCGCTCCTCACGCCCAATTTTGAGAACCTTCAGGCGTATTTCGAGGAGCAGAAGCTCAACGGGAAGAGCAAAGAGGACATGGCCGCGCATCCCGTCACGGAAGCCCTGCTGGCGGAAGCCGTGAAGAATTTGAACTCACAGCTCGCGTCCTATGAGCGCATCAGGCGCTTCACGATCCTGCCCACCGAGTTCACGCTGGAGTCCGGGGAGCTCACGCCGACCCTCAAGGTCAAGCGCAAGGTCGTGACGGAGCGGTACCGCAAGCAGATCGAAGACATGTATCTGAAAACACACCGCACCGCCGATTACGCGTTGGATGAGTAAGCGGCCGCGCGGCGAACGTCTTGGCTATGCCGTGACCAACGCGCTGGTCTGGCTGTTTGCCCTCATCGCCGTGGCGATGTTCCGCCTGGTCGACGCCACGCTGGACCTGCGCATCTTCGGCTACGAGCATCTTGGGGCATTGCTTCGGCGGGGCCGGCCGGTGCTGGTCGTCGTGTGGCACGGCAAGGGGCTGCTCCCGATGTTCTTTCTCCAGGGGCTGCCGCTCGTGGTGTACTCCAGCCAGCCACGGCAGGGACGCATGCCTGCGCTGTCGCGCTACGTGCGTGCGCTGACCCTGGCGGCGCTGCAGCACCTGGGATACCGGGTCCTCGACGCGGCGAAATTCAGCAGCGAATCGCGCGGAGTCATCCGCTTTCTCCAACATCTAGAAGGTGGCCG
>JAIBHM010000168.1 GCA_020028535.1 Armatimonadota bacterium
TGACGGTCCCGCTGGTGATCCTGGCGTTCTTCTCCACGGTGATTGGGTTGGCCGGCGCTCCGTGGTGGGACAACCCCTTCCATCACTTCGTGCGTTTCGAAGGCGCCGAGGGTGCCGCGTTCGACTTTGAGTTCGCGCTCCGCAGCACGGCCATCGCCGGGCTGGGCGTGCTAAGCGCGCTGGTCGTGTACCACTGGCGCCTGGTATCGGCGGCGTCCCTGCGCCGCGCGTTCGGCCCGCTCTACATTGCAGTCGTGCACAAATACTATTGGGACGAACTCTACCAGTACGCGGTCATCCGGCCAGTCGTCTGGGCGGCGCGCCGGCTGCGGACCTTCGACGTGTACGTTGTCGACGGCGCGGTGAACGCCATTGGTGTGGTCTTCGTCTGGTTCTCCCGGCTGTACCGCGTGTTTGATCTATACGTCGTCGATGGGGTGGTAAATCTTGTGGCCTGGACGGCCAAAACGATGGGCGGCGTGCTGCGCTATGGGCAGACCGGACGGCCGCAGAACTACCTGCTCATCATCGCGCTTGGCGTGATCGCACTCGTTGTCGTGGGGGTCATTCGATGAGTGGCATTCTCAGCCTGATCATTTTCCTACCGCTGCTCGGCGGACTGATCATTTTGTTCATCCCCAAATCCGCCGACCGGGTGATGAAGCAGATCGCGCTGGTCGCCTCAATTGTCTCGCTGCTACTGTCGCTGGTGCTTGCGGCGCAGTTCAGTCGGGGCGGCGGGATGCAGTTCGAGGAGCGCTACAGCTGGATTCCTAGCATCGGTGTGAACTATTACCTCGCCGTGGACGGCCTGAGCCTGCCGCTCATCGTCCTCACCGCCGTCTTGAGCGTGCTGTCGGTCATTTATTCATGGCGCATCGACGTGCGGCTCAAGGAATACCTGTTTCTCTTTCTGCTGCTGGAAACCGGCATGCTCGGTGTGTTTGCCGCGCTGGATTTCTTCCTGTTCTACGTGTTCTGGGAAATCACACTCGTGCCGATGTATTTCCTGATCGGCATCTGGGGCGGCCCCCGGCGCGAGTACGCGGCCATCAAGTTTTTCCTTTTCACCCTCGTCGGCTCGCTCGCGATGCTGCTCGCGATCTTGATCATGTACTTCAATGCGGAACCGCATACGTTCAGCATGCTGGAGCTGATCAGACAGCAGCCGCTCGCGGACACGCCGCTGCTGGCCGCGCTCGCCTTCTGGGGGTTCTTCCTCAGCTTTGCAATCAAAGTGCCGATGTGGCCGTTCCACACCTGGTTGCCCGACGCGCACGTGGAGGCACCCACCGCCGCCTCGGTCATCCTGGCCGGCGTCCTTTTGAAGATGGGCACGTATGGCTTCCTGCGGATCAGCCTGCCCATGCTGCCCGAGACGTTCAAGGCGTACGCGTTCTTCATCGCGGTGCTGGCGCTGCTCGGGATCGTCTACGGCGCGCTCGTGGCGATGGCACAAACCGATCTGAAGAAACTCGTAGCGTACAGCTCGGTCAACCACATGGGGTACGTCATGCTCGGCACGGCGGCGGCGGCCGGTGCGGTCGGCGATCCCTCCAAGGCGGCCGCGGCGGCAACCGCGCTCAACGGGGCCGTCTTCGAGATGATCGCGCATGGGGTCATTACGGGCGCGCTGTTCTTCGTCGTGGGCGTCATCTATGACTACCGCGCCCACACCCGGGGCGTGGACGAATTCGGGGGGTTGGGGGCGAAGCTGCCGGTCTACACGGGCATCACGACGATAGCGATGCTGGCGTCCCTGGGGCTTCCAGGTTTGATGGGGTTCGTCGCAGAGTTTCTGGTCTTCCTGGGCTCGTTCGGCGTGTTTCCATACCTGACGGCCGTGGCAGTGACCGGCGTCATCTTCACGGCCGCGATGTTCCTCTGGACCATCCAGCGGATCTTCCTCGGGGCGCCGAATCCGCGTTGGGCGACTCTGCCAGACATGGACGCGAGGGAGAAACTCACGCTCGTGCCGCTGGCAGTGCTCATGATCGTGTTCGGGCTGTTTCCGAAGCCGCTGCTCGACGTGATCAACGCGGCGATGACCAGTCTCGTGACGGCTCTTCGGTAACCGATGAACCCCGCGGATCTCTGGTCGATCGTTCCGGAGCTCT
Organism: Armatimonadota bacterium; assembly: GCA_020028535.1. Lineage (GTDB taxonomy): Bacteria > Sysuimicrobiota > Sysuimicrobiia > Sysuimicrobiales > Kaftiobacteriaceae > Kaftiobacterium. The sequence goes on from JAIBHM010000168.1 coordinate 2,118, forward strand.
GGCTTACGGGACTCGCCATCTTTCTGCTGCTCGTCGATCTGTTCACGGCCCGCAAGACGGTCGTCGGGGTCGTCGCGGTGATCGGCCTCTTACTCTCCATCATCCCCACCGGCGTGCTCCTTGGCCAGGACCCGCGCACGATACTCGCAGGCACGTACGCCGTGGATGGCTTTGCTGTCTTCTTCAAGATCCTTACCGTGATTGCCACCGCACTTGTCACCCTCGCGGCGATGGATTGGTTGCCGGGCCGGACGCAGTACGAGGGTGAGTTCTACGCGTTGCTCGTCTTCACGGCCGTCGCGCTGATTCTCATGGCGGCAAGCACCGACATCATCCTGCTCGCGCTGTCTGTCGAGTTCGTTAGCCTGACGTCCTACGTGCTGGCAGGCTACCTGAAGGGCAACGTGAAGAGCAACGAAGCGGGGGTCAAGTATTTCCTCTTCGGCGCTACCGCCTCCGCGGTGATGCTCTTTGGATTCTCCATCCTCTACGGCCTCACGGGGACGACCAATCTGTACGAGATTGCCCGTCGCGTGAGCGACGCGCCCCTCCAAGCACTCTCGCTGTCGGTGGCACTGATGTTAACCGGCTTCGGCTTTAAGATTTCGATGGTGCCGTTCCATCAGTGGACGCCCGACGTCTACGAGGGGGCGCCCACGCCGGTGGCCGCGTATCTCAGCGTGGCCTCAAAAGCGGCCGGCTTTGCCGCGCTCGTACGCTTGCTCATGGTGGTGGTGGATCCTCGACAGCTGAACTGGGTTCCGCTGCTCGCCATCCTGGCCGCAGTATCGATGACGCTCGGCAATCTCCTGGCGCTGCCGCAGCGCAACATCAAACGGATGCTGGCGTACTCGAGCATCTCGCACGCCGGCTTTCTGCTCATCGGCGTGGTGGCGTTCCGCGGAGATTTCGGCACGCCCGGGCTGCTGATCTATCTCCTGGGATATACATTCACGCAGCTCGGCGCGTTCTTCGTCGCGGCGCTGATCGGCCGGCAGCTGGGCACCGATGACATTCCCGACTACGCCGGTCTCTCCCGGCGCGCGCCGGTGTCGGCGCTCCTCATGGCGGTCTTCATGCTGTCGCTGACCGGACTGCCGCCGACCTCCGTCTTTGTGGGGAAGTTCTACGTCCTCGCGGGAGCGATCGACAACGGTTTGCTGTGGCTGGCCATCGTCGGGGTCGTGAACAGCATCATCTCGCTGTATTACTATGCGGGCGTGATCCGGGCCATGTACATCATGCCGGCTCCCTCAACGGTGCCGCTCGAGGAACCGGCCGCCCTGCAGGTGGCGCTGGGGATCGCCGGCCTGGGAACGCTCATTATTGGGTTGTACCCGCAACCGATCATCGACCTCGCCCGATCCGCCGTTCTCCTGCTCAGAATTTGAATGACGGGACACCGACATTGACGGTCTTCCGCGCCGTTTGTTATGATGGCGCGTGCCCCTGATGCTGCACCACAACCTGACACGGTGACGCAATGACGGCCAAGCACGGCCCATCCGACGAGAATCCTCTGCAACTCATCGCCCAAAAGGAAAAAGAACTCGAAGCAAGGCTCGCGCAAACGCGGGAGGAAGCCAAGCGGCTTGTCGAGGACGCGCGGCGCCGCGTCGAGCAAATCCGAGAGGACGCTCGTCGCGAAGGTGACGCGCTGGCCGAACGCGTGCGTGCAGAGGTGGCCAGCGAAGCCGACGCCATTACCAAAGAGCGGTTAGCTCGGGCTCAGGCCGAAGTGTCGCAGGTACGGTCGCGTGCGGCCGACCGAGTTCCCGAAGCCGTCAGACTCGTGGTCGAACGCGTGCTGGGTGGATTAGAGCAGGGATTGCCATGATCGTCGAGATGAGTAGGGTAACTGTCCTGGGCCCAAAGCGCCTTCTCGGTCAGGTGATTGATGAGGTGCAACGACTGGGCTCATTGCATGTTGAGCGGATAGAGTCTGAGGAGATCCCGCAGGTGTCCAGGGCCCAACTCACACCCGAAGAGGGCCAGGCCCTCCACC
>JAIBHM010000038.1 GCA_020028535.1 Armatimonadota bacterium
CCCGGGCTTTCGCCTCCATCGCACTCATCGACTTCCTGCCTCCCTCAGTTACGAGTGAATGACCCGGCCCATCGCATCCAATGCCGCTTCCTTCAACGCTTCAGACAGCGTGGGATGCGAGTGCACGGCCGCGCCGAGCTCCGCCACCGTCGCCTCAAGGTATTTTGCCGCGACGCCCTCCGCCAGCAGCTCGGTGGCCCACGAACCGATCATGTGCACACCCAGGATTTCCCCGATCTTCGCCTCGGTCACAACCTTGACGAACCCTTCCCGCGACCCTTCAATCACCGCCTTGCTGTTGGGCTGGAAGCTGAACCGCCCTACCTTGACCTGGTACCCCTGCTCCCTGGCCTGCTTCTCGCTGAGCCCCACCGTCGCGACCTGCGGAATGGAGTACGTTGGGCGCGGCACCGTATCGTAGTTCAGGGGATGCCCTTCCGCCCCGGCGATGCGTTCCACGACGGCAATGGCCTCGTCGCTCGCCACGTGCGCCAAGCGGAACGGCTTCGCTCCGGTGATGACGTCACCGATCGCATAGACGCCCGCCGCGGTGGTCTGAAGATGCTCGTCCACTTTGAGAGTGCCCCCCTCCACGGCCACGCCGGCCTCGTCCAGCGCGAGACCTTGCGTCACCGCCCCGCGGCCGATGGCCACGAGCAGGTACTGCGCCTCCACCGTCTGTGTCTCATTCCCTTTCGCCACAGCGATCTTGACGCGCTCGCCCTGCATCTGGGCGCTCTTGGCGGTCGCCTGCGTGATGGTCTTGATCCCCCGCCGGGCGAAGGATCGCTCCAGGGCCTGGCCGACTTCCTCATCCTCGAGCGGCACCAGCGTGGGGAGCAGCTCGATGATGGTGACTTCGCTGCCGAACGCGCGGAAGAGGCTCGCGAACTCGACGCCCACAGGCCCCGCGCCGAGGATGGCGATGGACTTCGGAATCTGTTCGAGCGCGAGGGCGCCGGTGCTGTCGAGGATACGCCGGTTGTCGATGGTGATTCCGGGAATGCTGCGCGGCGCCGAACCGGTAGCAATCAGCGCGTGACGGGCCTGTAGTTCCGTCTCGGACCCGTCCGCGAGGGCGACGCCGACCTTCTGCGCGCTCAGGAACCGGCCTTCGCCGATGAAGACGTCGATCTTGTTCTTGCGCATGAGGAACTGCACGCCTTTGTGCAGGGTCTCCACGACGCGGGTCTTGCGCCGCTGCACGGCGGCGAAGTTCACGCCCACGTCGCCCACGGTCAACCCCAGGTCCGTGGCGTCCTTGAGATGCTCCACGAGCTCAGCGGTGTGCAGCATGGCTTTTGTGGGGATGCAGCCGACGTGAAGACAAGTCCCACCCAGTTTCTCGCGTTCCACCAGTGCGGTGCGCAGACCCAGCTGGGCGGCACGGATCGCGCCGACGTATCCGCCGGGCCCACCGCCGACGATCACGAGGTCATAAGCTTCAGCCATGCAATGCGCATCTCCTCAATGGAAGTGGCCTCCGGGCAGGAGGCGCAGCGGCTTGCGACCGGTGTAACCTTCCGCCGTCCCATGCCAGTAGCCGATGGCGTCCTCTCCGAGGCGCCAGCATAGAAAGAGCTCGGTTCCGCCTGCCAGAGCGGGAAAGTCTACCAGACCCAGATCCAGGTCACGCACCACGCAGCCGATGCTGTCCAGGTCTTCCATCACTGCTTCGAGAGCGTCCTTCGCGTCAACCGCATCCGCCGTCAGCTCACGGAGGCGCTCAAGCAGGCGCTCCACTTCGGGCAGCGCGGCCGTAGCTTCCTCGACCGTGAAGTAGCGGGGGGATGCCATGGAGCCTATTTGCGGACTCGGACCCTCACCGTGTGGTAGCCGGATGCGCCGTCGGGCAAAGTCGCGGTGTCCTTTGCGCTCTGCGTCACGCCGCCCCCGTCCTTTGCCCGCACCTTCAACGTATACTCGTTGGCCGCGGTGGGCTGCCAGAGCGCGGCCCACAGCACCCATGTGAACGGCCCAAGCGGGGACTTCACTTCAGCTTTCTGCCAGGTCTTTCCCCCATCGGTAGAGACCTCGACCTCTTTGACGCTCCGATCGCCCGCGTATGCGACGCCCCCGAGGCCGATTTCCTCCCCGGTCTGGTAGCTGCGGCCGAGCGTGGTGAATTTGGACATCGTCTTCACGACAGCCTCGTCGCTCCACCCCGAGCGCTCCCAGTATCCCTGGAAGTCGTAGTCCACGAGCTCGATGCGGGTGATCCACTTCGGGTTTTTCATGCCGAAGAGGCCGGGCACGAGGAGCCGCACAGGAAAGCCGTGCACCGGAGGCAATTTTTCGCCGTTCATGTCGTACGCCAGCAGCGTGGTGGGTACGAGGGCATCGACCAGCGGGATCGACTCGGTATAGCCGTCGGCGCAGTGGAACGCCACCTTGATCGCCCGTGACGACGGCCCGCCGGCCCGCTGGAGGACGTCGCGCAGACGCACACCCTTCCACTTCGCATTGCTGATCAGGTCGCCGCCGACCTCGTTGCTGATGCATTCCAGTGTCTGGAGCTGGTCCACCGCCGGGAACGCGCGCAGCTGATCGTATGTCAGCTTTATGGGCCGCGCCACCATGCCGCCCACATCGAGGGTCCAGCGGCGCTCATCGAGAACCGGATCGAACCCCGGCGGGTTCTTACTCACGACATAGAAACGCTCGTTGGGGGTGATCTCGGACGGCAGCAGGTCTCTGAAACGTCCGACCAGCGTCTGGGCCAGAGCGGTCGTCCTCTGAGCCGCGGTCTGGACCCAGCGCGCCGCTCCTGCGCCCGCGGTCGTAGCGATCGCAATCAACACCGCGCGTGACAGCAGCTCGCGGCGGCTCATGCCTTGGCCCGATGAGACCACGGCGCCACGACGCGTCATCATCCACAGCAACACGGCATAGACGAGCGAAAAAATCGCCGCGTAGGCGACAATGGCCACAGCCACGGCGGTTGCAGTGCCGTCGGGAACACCCTGTGCAGCCTGACGCGCGGCGAGACCGGCGACGGCGGGCCGATAGGCAAGCAGAGCCAGAACCCCCGCTGAAGCGACCCACGAGATCGCCACTCGGACTGCCCCTGAGAATCTGGTCCGCGCAAGGATCGCGCCGAAGATGCCCCACAGGATCACCAGACCGAGCAGCATGCCCCAGAAGGCCGAGGGCTTGGCGGCGAACTTGAGCCGCACGATGAAGAACGCGAATACCTGCATGGGGGTGACCTGCATCAGGCGGTCCCACAGCGCGAGCGCGACGGCTGGGATCCCGGACGTGAAGAGGCCGAGGTAGATCGCCGTGACAGCGATCCCCCCGGCCACCACTCCTGCCCAGAAACCGGCGCGGGTCGATCCCGACATTTCGGATTCAGTATACACCATTGCCCGCGGCTACTTTCGAACGATCTCCCCGGCGAGCACGGGTGTTCCCGGGCGGGGATCGTAGGCTCCGCGGTTGCCATCCGATTCGAGGGTCACCACGACCGCATTATATGGCTGCAGCGAGTTCGCGATGGCGAAGGATCCGCTGAAGGTGCGGGTGCTCCCGCTTCGAAGGCGCAAGAGCCCGGTGCTCAGCGCATACGGGAGATCACGCGATGCCGCCGCGAGCTCGGCGTTGCCGAACGCGGGCCCGTATTTTTGGTCGCGCTCCGAGGCGTGCGTCATCCCCGGACCGCCCTTGCGGCCGGCGTCTACGACCCACCCTTCGAGCACGGAGCCCATCGGCAGGGTACCGCCCGCGGCCAGTGTCACCGTGATCTTCACTTTGCCCTTCTCAACGTCCACGTCCGCAAATCCGGTTGCGCCGGCCAGCCCGGCGTTGGCGGCCACCGGTGTAGCCGCGAGCTTCACACGGTGCACCATCATGGCCCCGTCCGCGGCCGCCGCCGCGAACACCACAAGCATGACTCCAAAAATGAGCGCCTTCGATCGCATCATGTCGCCGTCCCTCCCACCGAGCTTTTTGGGACCTCGAAGTCCCGTTGGAAGGCACAGTACCTCGGGGAGGTGAAGGGGCGACAAAGCCACTGTTGTGATTGTGTAATCCGTCAGTTGCCGGGGGCCAGGGTGGCTGTGGAGAAGACGACATGAAACGCTCGGCAGTAAATGACGACGGATCCGTAGCGGGCCAGGTCCACGTCCGCAGGAATCGGGTAGGTTTGCGCCCCGATGTTGCCCTTGAGCCGTCCGAGGTTGACGAAACCCTCGTCAACATCGCCCCGGGACCGTGGTTGGCGGTGAGCAGCCAGGTAGACGTAGAGGTCTGGTCCGTTGGTGACGCGAAAGTCTTCGAGCCGCAACACCCGCTCGGCGCCGTCGCGCACCACGCGCGCACGACCTGAGCCTGTATGGAAGCTGTCGGCGTCGCTGAAGGTCCCGCGTGCGACCTCGCCCCCGCCCTGAAACTCCTCCACAATCGTGCGGTTGATGAACAAGGGCGACCCGAGATACCACGCCACGGGCGCGCCGAGCGCGACCACTACGAGACCCGCAATCCACCATCGTCGCCGGTCCGGCATGTCCTCGCCTCCTCGCCCCTACCATACTCCCCGGCCGTAAAGGTTCTGTTAAGACGGCAGGGCGATCCAGACCGTCGTGCGGCCGTCCCCGCTCGTCGCGCCGGCCTGACCTCCGTGGGCACGCGCTACCTCGCGTACAATGGCCAGCCCGATACCCGCGCCGCCGGAGGAGCGGGAGCGCGACTTCTCGCCGCGATAGAACCGTTCGAAGATGAACGGCAGGTCGTCCTCCGGGATGCCCTCGCCGGAGTTGGTGACGGCCAGCCGCACGACCCCGTTGTCCAGAGCCGCCTCCACGCTGACGTGACCGTCCGGAGGCGTGTACTTGAGGGCGTTGTCGAAGAGGTTGGACGCAGCCTGGGAGAGCAGGTCGAGATCGGCTTCCACGGTGAGGCCCGCCGTGATGTGTGAGGCCAAGACAATCCTCTTCGCCGCAAATTCGCCGCTGCGCAGCGCCAGGAGGCGCTCGACGAGATCGCGGAGATCCACGGGCTCACGGCGCAGGACCGGCAGCCGGGCGTCGAAGCGGGAGAGTTCGTGTAAAGCGTCAACTAGGCGCACCAGGCGCATCACCTCGCCGTGCAGCATGCCGACCGTCTCCGCCGAAGGCGGCGTGACGCCGTCGCGCAGAGCTTCGAGGTATCCGCGGAGGTTAGATAGCGGGGTGCGCAGTTCGTGCGCCACGTTCGCCACGAGGTCCTTGCGCAGCCGCTCGAGCGTGGCCAGGGAATCGGCCATCTGATTGAGGGTGTGCGCGAGCGATGCAAGCTCGTCCCGGCCGTCGGCGCCTACGCGCACGCCGTAGTCCCCGTGCGCGATCCGCTCCGCCATCCGCATCATCCCTCGCACAGGGCTCATGACGCGGCGTGTCATGACGACGCTGAGGATCGCGCCGGCCGCGACAGCGATGATGCTGGCCAGGAGGAGCGAGCGCGCGAGCTCCCCGACAAAGCGCCCGTGCAGCGGGTCCACCTTGATGTTGAAGTCGTGCATGAGGTTGGCGAAGATCTCCTCCGCCAGCCGGCCCACCAGCACGGCCGCCACCGCAACGGCGAGGGCCGCCACGAACAGGTTGATGCCGAGGAGCTTCCAGAACAGGCGGCCTCGCATGAAGGCGATCGCGGGTTGCCGGGAGGGCCGGTCCGTCATAGAAGTTTGTAACCCACTCCACGCACGGTCATGATGAAGCGCGGCTGCGCCGGATCGTCGCCCAGTTTCTCCCGCAGCTTGCCGACGTGCACGTCGATGGCTCGATCGACCACTGCCACCTCGTGTTGAGCATAGATCCGGTTGAGGAGCGCGTCGCGGCTGTAGACGCGCTCGGGGGATTCGAGCAACGCCTGGAGCAGCCGGAACTCCACCCTGGTCAGCCGCACCTCGCGCCCTCCCACGGTGACGTGGTGGCGGTCGACGTCCATCTCCAGAGGCCCTCGGCGCAGCACGCGCGCCGGTGTCTCTCGTTCAGTCCGCCGCAGGATCGTCCGCACCCGCGCGACCAGTTCCCGCGGGCTGAACGGCTTCGTGACGTAGTCATCCGCGCCCAGGGACAGCCCCAGCAGTTTGTCCACCTCGTCCACGCGCGCGGTGAGCATGAGGATAGGCACCTCCGAGGTCGCGCGGATCCTCCGGCACACTTCGATCCCGTCGAGACCCGGGAGCATCAGGTCCAGGATGACGAAGTCAAATCGGCCGCGGCCCAACGCCTCCAACCCGCTGACCCCGTCTCCCGCGCTCTGCACCTGATAGCCGTCGCGTTCCAGGTAAAGGCGGAGGAGATTGACGATCTTGGCGTCATCCTCGATGACAAGCACAGATTGCGGCATGGGCGAGTCCGGACTAGCGTATGGAACGAGCGTAAAGGTTCAATAAAGCGGGGAGTCAGGCGCGCTCGCCGAGCCCGAGGCCTTCGATGTCCTTCTGCCGCTGCTTTGCGGCCTCAACCAGCCAGGCCGGCTCTTGAAAGACGTAATCCTTGCGGAGGGGATGACCGATCCAGTCGTCGGTCATCATGATGCGGCGGAGATTGGGGTGGCCTTCGAAGACGATCCCGAACAGGTCGAAGGTCTCGCGCTCGTGCCAGTCGGCGCCGACCCAGACCGAGGCGACGGACGCCACCGCGGGCGCCTCGCGGGGCACCCGGGCCTTCAGCACCAGCTCGTCTTTCCTGTCGAACGTGTACAGGTGGTAGAGCACCTCGAACTGGTTGGCCTCCGGCCGGTCGATGGCGCTCACGAACGACAGGTAATGCAGACCGAACTCGCGATCGATCGCGAGCACCTGGCAGATCGCCAGGAGCAGTTCACCTGGAACGAAGACGCCCGGCGTGAGAAACGCCGGGGGTGCTTCATGCGCGGGGCGGCGCGGCGGGGGCTTTGGCGCCTCCCCCGGCGGAGCGCCTGGGGAGGGGGCCGCGGAGGCCGATGGCACCGGCGCCGGTGAGGCCTCATGGGGCTCGTCCTGGCCCGGGCGCGGGAACAATTCCACATCGGGGAACCGCGCGCGTACCTTTTCGGCGAGTTCCCAGCTCACGGGATCACAGTCCCTTCGCGCGGGGCGGCGGTCTGGCGCTTGGGGGCCGGGCGCTTGACCTTCACGACGCCGGTCGCGATGGGCTCCTTGGGCGTGCCTCGATGCAGATCGTCCAGATCGTACAGAAGATTGGCGCGGTTGAACGTGCTCGCCTCGTAGTGGGGGACGAAGACGATCGCCTCCGTCGGGCAGACCTCCACGCACAGGCCGCAGTAGCAGCACTTGTCCATCTCGATGTCAAAGCGCGTGAGCAGACGCTCCTTGCCCTTGCCGGTCGCCTCGATATGGATGCACCGGTCGGGACAGACCCGCTCGCACTGGAAGCAGATGATGCATTTGTCGTTGTCGGTTTCGGGGTCGATCGGTAGCGCGAGCAGGCCGTGCCAGCGGTTGCTGATGTTCAGCTTCTGAATGGGGTAGATGACCGTGATCTTGGGCTCGAACATCGTGCGCAGTGTCGACTTCAGTCCCACCACGAGGCCGATCGCACCCTGCACGACACGCTGGCTGAGGCTCTGCGTCATCGATCGACGTCCGAGAGCACGATGTCGATGCTGCCGAGAATGGCGATCACATCCGCGACCTTCCAGCCGCGCATCATCTCGGTGAGGGCATACAAGTTGCTGAACGCCGGGGCCCGGATCTTCACCCGGTAGGGTTTGTCCGACCCGTCCGCCACGAGGTAGATGCCGAGGTCGCCACGCGGTGACTCGGTGCGCGCGTACACTTCGCCCTTCGGCACCTTCAGCGCGACCTGCACCTTGGAGCGGATCTCGCCGGCGGGCAATTGCTCGATGCATTGACGGATGATGCGAATGCTCTGCCGCATCTCCTCCATCCGGACGAGATACCGGGCGAAGCAGTCGCCCTCCGAGCGCACCGGGACGCCGAACTCCATCCGGTCGTACACCTCGTACGGGTGCGCTTTACGCACGTCATAATCCAGGCCCGAGGCGCGCGCGACCGGCCCGCTCGCCCCCATGGCGATCGCCCTCTCTTTCGCCAGCACGCCGACGCCCTGCGTGCGCGCGAGGAAGATCGGGTTGCCGGTCAGGAGCTCGTCGTACTCCGGCAGCCGGTCCATGAAGTAGTCGCAGAACTCCAGGCAACGGTGGGTCCAGCCTTCCGGCAGGTCCTCGTTCACCCCGCCGATGCGGAAGTAGACGTGGTGCAGCCGGCCGCCGGTCGAGCTCTCAAAGAGGTCCATGATCCGCTCGCGCTCGCGCATCGCCCATAGGAAGGCGGTAAAGGCCCCTAGATCGATGCCGAAGGTGCCCACCCAGATGAGGTGGCTGCTGATCCGCTGGAGCTCGAGCATGATGGTGCGGATATATCTTGCGCGTTCGGGAACCTCGATCTTGGCGAGGCGCTCGGTGGCGAGGACCCACACCTCTTCGTTGGCCATCGCGGACAGGTAATCCATGCCGCGGTCCACCAGGGCGATGTTCTGGAGGTACGTGCGCGCTTCCATCATCTTCTCGACGGAAGAATGCAGGTATCCGATGTCCGGCTGCACGTCCACGATGTTCTCCCCGTCGAGGGTGACGATGAGCCGCAGCACCCCATGGGTACTCGGATGCTGGGGGCCCATATTCAGGATGAGCTCTTCCGTGCGCAGTGCCATGGCCGCTCAGGACTCGGCTGCTCTCGCCGCCGCGATCCGCCGGCGCAAGAAGGGCTCCTTGCGGATCTTTTCCTGCAGCTTGAGGAAGCCTTCGTACAAGGCCTCGGGGCGCGGGGGGCAGCCCGGCACGTAGACGTCTACGGGGATGACTTGATCGATACCCTTCAGGATCGAGTAGTTGTCGTAGTAGAACGGGCCGCCGCAGGTGGCGCAGGAGCCCATGGACACCACATACTTGGGCTCCGGCATCTGCTCCCACAGGCGGCGGACGATCGGCGCGATCTTGATCGTGGCGCGGCCCGCGACGATGATGCAGTCGGCCTGACGCGGGGTGCCGCGGGGAATGATGCCCACACGGTCAGCGTCGAAGCGGGTCGCCATGAATTGCATCATCTCGATCGCGCAGCAGGCCAGCCCGAAAGTAAGCGGCCACAGGGAGGCGGCCCGCCCCCAGTTCAGCACATCCTCGACTTTGGTCAGAAACACCGCTCCGCCCGGAAGGGCATCGATCACTTCGAGCGCCTTGTCCAGCGGCTGTACCTGGCTGCGGCGGAGGGACTGTGGATCAGTGGAAAGTGGATCAGGGGACATCACGCTCGCCTCCCGGGCGGAACATCAAACCGTCACGTGAGTACTGTACACCGTCGATGATGTCCTGCCCTCTTCATCTTACTGTTGTCCCAAGTCATGGTCAAACGCGCAAACTCACCTAACCTCTGACATTCGACACGTTGTGGCCAGGCGCGGCCATCCGGCCCGCGAGCCACACCCAAGTTTGACCTACGGAGATCTGCAAGCTAGCCGGTTTAGGTCGTCTGTCTGCCTCGGGATAGAACTCGGTCCGGACCGAGTTGGGACCATTCCCGCGTTGAGGACATTACCCCCATTCGCGCGCGCCTCGGGACCGGCGTGCTTGAGGCGGCCGAAAAGATCTCGGCCTCGTAGCCATTGTGCCCGCGGCACCGCAGCTGGATGTTCTCGACTGTGGCGTCTCCGCCCGCGCTGTGAGGTACAACGTGATGAAACTCAAGGAAGGCCTGCGCCGTGCAGCGGCGACCATTGTGGGCCACGAAGGCACACTGGCCGCCGTCGCGCGTCCACACCGTTCGCCTGACCTTAGCGGGGATGTGACGTGAGCGTGGGACTGTGCCGCGGTTTCCCCGCGGGCGATCCGCGACGCTCTCGCGCGGGCGGTCGGTGGCGGCGAACTTCTGCTTCGCCAGGTTGCTGAGGAGCGCCGTCAGGGCCCGATCGATGATCTCCCCGACGTCGCCGTCCGGGATCTGGGAACGCAGCAGGTCCTGGGCCTGCAGCAGCTTCGCATGCGTCTCTGCATTCGCCGTGAACTGCACTTTGTAGCACCGTGGCGCGAGGGGCTCGACCACAGCGCGGCGTGCAGCCGATGGAGGCGGCGGGGACAGAAGGCTACCAGCCGCGCACCGTGTAGCGTCACTGGAGTCTACCGCAGAATCGACCAACTGAGGGCCCGCCTCGCCACCCGGCACCGGAACCACCGCAGTAACGTGGCTCGGAGCCGGGAGCCTGCGGATCGATGAGGGCACAGCCGGCTGGGGTCGCAGCCCTGCCACGAGTTCCTCGACCTGCCGCTTCCGCTGATGTTTGGCCGCCGCGAGGAGGTCGACATGATTCCCGGGCGTGAGGTACGGCGCCAGCAACGTTATCGTCGTGAGATTCGCCGACCCGTCCCCGAGCAGCTCCAGGATGATTGGGTACTTCCGCGCAGCCCGGGCAGCCTCGATCCGCCCGTAGGCGGCGTGCTCGGAGAGATGCAGCACCTGCAGGCAGTAGGTGAACATGGAGGAACAGCCTTCAGCCAGATAGAGACCGCGCTCGTCGAGCACGGCGAGATGGGCGATGAGGGCCGCCGTCGCCTCGCGTTCCCGCTGAGCCAGCACTTTCACCTGCGCGACAAGTTGCTGATCGGAGAGCTGACCAACAAGGGAGAGGACGTTTGTGTTCATGGTCTATGTATAGCACGAGGATTTTGCAGCCCATGAGAAGGCGCCCAAAGGGTTGGAGATCGCCCAATTCTCGCCGCAGCGCCGTGCTTCGTCCAGGTGCGGTTCTCGGACGATTCTGGCCTGCGTCATCGCCATCTAAGCGTGACGCTGCTGAGGTTTCGAAAGCCTGGTTGGAAACCTGTCAATAACCCGTTTAGGTCATCGCGGGTATCCGAAGGTAACTCGGTCTGGACCGAGTTCGGCATCGCATTCTCAACCGTGGCCCGGGGAAAGGCTCGCGTGCGGACCGTCGTGACGGCGGGTCACACGACGGCGCACCTGCGTCGCGCGTTGGACGCGTTGAGACGGTCGGCGGAGAACTCAATCGGCGACTGAGCGCACTGCCATCGGGAGGCGCCGGCGGGGTAGCGCAGACGGCGCGCCGTGGCGTTCCGCAGGCGGCGGCAAACTGTAAGTTGACACTTTCGTAAGCATCTGTTTAAATATGGCCGTGGATGCCGCCCTGAAAGCCATCGCCGAACCTCGGCGTCGCGAGATTCTGCGTCTGGTCTGGCACCGCGAGCTCGCGGCCGGATCGATCGCCGCCCGATTCGACGTGACCCGGCCCGCCATCTCCCAGCACCTGCGGATTCTCAAGGACAGCGGCCTGCTCACGGAGCGACGGGAGGGCACGCGGCGCTTCTACCGGGCGCGCCCGGAAGGCGTCGAGGATCTGCGCGAGTTCCTGGAGGAGTTCTGGGAGACGAGCCTGCGCCGGCTGAAGGTCGAAGCGGAAGCCGCAGAGCGGCGGCTGCGGAGGGCGGAGCGGCGGGCGATCGAGCGGCGCAAGCGGCAGTGAACAATCAGGCGCAGCACCGGAGGATAGACGTGGGGGAGGTTCCCAAGATGACCGTGGAGGAACGCAGTGCCATCCGGCGTGAGATTCGTGTGAAGGCTCGCCCGGAGACCATCTTCCCGTTGCTCACCGATCCGTCCAGAATGATCCGCTGGAAAGGCGCCCTGGCGGAACTCGATCCCCGCCCCGGTGGGATCTACCGGGTGCAGTTCAACAGTCGCGATATCGTGCGCGGGACATATGTGGAGGTCGAGCGGCCTCGCCGCGTGGTGTTCACGTGGGGATGGGAGGGCGGCGGAGCAGTCCCGCCGGGCTCCAGCACTGTCGAGATTACCCTCACCCCAGACGGCGACGCGACGATCGTCAGGCTGGTGCACCGGGATCTACCCGAGGAGGCTCGGGCCAAGCACGTGCAGGGCTGGGATCTGTACATCCCGCGACTGGCCATCGCGGCTGCGGGAGG
>JAIBHM010000169.1 GCA_020028535.1 Armatimonadota bacterium
CCGGTTCGACCGCTTCAAGGATCCGACCGGGGTGATCAACGCGTACCGCATCGTCAAGAAGTATGATGACTGCCGGCTGATCCTCGCCGGGGGTAGCGCCACCGACGATCCGGAGGGTGAGCAGGTGCTGGCCGAAGTCCGGGAGGCGGCACGGGGCGACTCCGATATCCACGTATTGGTCCTGCCGCCGACCGCGCATTACGAAATCAACGCTCTTCAACATGCCGCGACGATCATCATCCAGAAATCCACGAGGGAAGGCTTCGGGTTGACGGTGGCGGAAGGGATGTGGAAGGGCAAGCCGGTCATCGGCGGCTTTGCCGGCGGGATCACCCTGCAGGTCATCTATGGCGTGACCGGCTATACCGTGAACTCTGTCGAGGGCTGCGCCTTCCGGATCCGGGAGCTGCTGAACAACCCCGCCCTGGCCCGGCGCATGGGCGAGAACGCGCGCGAGTACGTGCGCGAGAATTTCCTGATCACGCGCGACCTGGCCGAGCACCTCGGCCTGATGGTTTCGCGCATCCGCTGAATCAGCTTCGCATTCGCTCCGCGACTTCGCGGGGATCGCGATCCAATCCCAGCCAGCCGGCGAGCTGTTGCAGGAACTCCGCTACCTCATGGACGTCGCGGGCGGCATACCTCGCGGCGGTTGAAGCCGGATTCGCCCCAACCTTCACGGTCACCGCGCTGTCCGGCAACGCAGCAAACGCGTCTTCGTCGGTGCGGTCATCCCCGATGTAGATGATTCCGGCTTCCTCCGCCCAGCCGCCGCCGATCGCCCGTTCCAGGATCCACCGCACCGCCCGCCCCTTGTCCCACGCCACGTACGGCTGCAGCTCGAAGACCTTCTTCCCCTGCCGGACGACGAGGGTGCCGCCGCTGCGGTCGGCTTCCTCGTAGACCGCCATGCGTACCGTCTCCACGTACGGGTGGGGCGTCAGCCGATAGTGCACGCTCGCGGTGAACTGTTTGTCTTCGATGGTCACGCCCGGAATCGCGCCCAGGCGTTCACCCAGCCTGGCACAGGCCTCCGCGACCAGCGGGCGGGCCTCCTCCGCCTGCGGGTGGGTCCATGTCCACCGTGGCCCCGCGATCTCGAGGCCGTGGTTTCCCGCGTAGACAATTCCGTCGATCGCGGCGCGCCCCCTGATGTCGTCGAGGGCCCTCCCGCTCACCACCGCCACCAGCATCTCCGGCGCCTTGGCGAGACGGTTCAGCGTGTCGCGAATCGGAGCCGGCAGTGAGGCCTCCTCAGGGACGGGGACGATCGGAGCCAGGGTGCCGTCGAAGTCGAGCAGCAACGCCACCCGGCTCCGGCCGATAATGCGCGCCCGGACCTCGTCCCCACGACCGCGGATCCACCGTGTGGCAGCCCGTGCCGCGAGTAAGTGCGCGGCGGCCCGAATGTGCAGCCGCATCCATTCATAAATGTCGTGTTCGGCGACGTACGCGCGGAGGTGATCCATGCGTTCCGCACGTTCGGAAGCCGGCATCTCCGCGGCGAGTGCCATGGTGGCGGCGGTGCCTCCGGCGTCGTATGGGTTAATCGGCAACGCCCACGAGAGCTCATCGTGCGCGCCCGCCAGTTCGCTCAGGAGCAGAACGCCCCGCCGGTCCACCTGACAGGCGACATACTCTTTGGCCACCAGGTTCATCCCATCTTGCAGCGAGCTCACCACGCATAGGTCGGCCAGTCGATACAGCGCGGCCATACCGGCCGGAGGCAGTGGCCGCGTGATGTGGAGGACGGGCCGCCACTCGGCCCTGCCCCACGTGGCGTTAAGACGAGCTACTTCGCGCTCGATCTGACGCTGCAGATCGCGGTACGCCTTGATCTTGGTGCGGCTGGGCGCCGATTTCTGAACAAATACCAGACGTCCACGAAATTCCGGGAATCGCTCGAAGAGCCGGTCGAGGGCACGCAGCCGCTCGGGGATCCCCTTAGTGTAGTCGAGACGGTCGACGCCGAGCGCGACGATTTTGCCGTCGAGCCCATGGCGTTTTCGCAACTGCGCCATCCACCGTTCACTTTCGCCGGAGCGCGCCTGGGCGTCGAGGGTGGCAAAGTCGACGCTGATGGGAAAGGCGTCCACGTGTGTGATGCGGCCGTCGTGCTCGATCACGCCCTCGTCGCGATCCACGGAGGCGCCCAGTTCACGCTCCGCGCATTCGAGGAAGTGTTCTACGTGGCGGGGATGCTGGAAAGCCGTGAAGTCCGCGGCCAGCAAGCCCTCGAGGATCTCGACGCGCTGAGGGCAGGCGCGGAAGATGTCCCACGCGGGCCACGGGATGTGCCAAAAGTGCATGATGAATTGCTCCGGCCGCCTGGTCCGGATATACCGCGGCGCAAGCGCGAGATGGTAATCGTGCAGCCAGACCAGCGCATCGCCGTCCGACTCTTCGAGCACCGCGTCGGCAAACCGGCGATTGGCCGCCTGATAGAGTTCCCACGGACGCCGGCGGAATCGCGCGTGGGCCATCGCCATGTGACAGAGCGGCCACAGCGCCTGGTTGGAGTACTCGTAGTAATAGCCCTCGACTTCATCCTCGGTCAGAGCGACCCGCTTCAACGTGTATGCGCCCGTGTCGGGAGGGACCCGCACGCGGCCGCGCGCGTCGGAGACCTCGAAGTCGGCATCACCGCTGCCCCACGCAATCCACGTTCCGCCCGTCGCCTGCATCACGGGATCGAGCGCGGCGACGAGACCACCGGAGGGCCGCGTCACCTCCACACCCTTCGAAGTGCGCCGGTGCACATACGGCTCGCGGTTACTCACCACAACAAGGCGGCGCCCCGCGAGCAGATCGCGCAGTTCCGCGATGGCTGCCCTCATGGACGCCCCTCCATCACCGCCATGACCTCGGCGCCCAGCAGCACCGCAACGGCGACAAGGTACACCCACACCATGAACACAACGAGCCCTGCGAGGGGTCCGTACACGACTGGATAGGCCGCCAGCGTGCGCAGGTAAATGAAGAAGGCCGTCTTCGAGACCTCGAACAACGTGACACCCACGAGTGTGCCCCACATCAGGCTCCGCGCGCGCAGATGCACGTTGGGGAGAAACCGGTAGGCGACGAAGACCGCCGCCGCCGAAAACAGGACGGGTCCCACCACCGCGAGCACCGGTGCGAGCCCGCCGGTGGCACGCTCAAAGGCCACTCCGAGCGGCCGCACACCGAGGACCGCCAGCAGGGCCGAGCCCAGCAGTGACAGGCTCAGGAAAACCCCGCCCACGATCACCATTCCGAGATCGATCAGTTTGCGGCGCCAGAACGTGCGCGGCGACGCGTGGAGCACCCGGTTGATCGCCTCGCGCAGCGATCCTGCGACCGCGGTGGCGCCCCAGAACAGGCCCAGCACGCCGACCAGACCGGCAGTCTCGCGCGTCTGCACGACTCCCTGCAGCGTCTCCCGCACCAATGACAGTGACTGGTCCGGCAGATACGGACGGAGCGCTCTCAGCACGGCGTCCTGCGCCGCGGCCTGTTCGACAAACAGGCTGAGCAGCGCGATCACCGCGATGAGCAGCGGAAATACCGACAGCACGGCGGCGTAGGCGGTGGAGGCCGCGAAGATGAGGACGTCGTCGCGGCCCATGCGCTGCCAGACGACGGCGATCATCCGTGCCGCATCCCGCACCGTCACCCGCCTGCGTGCTGAGGAAGCGGCTGCGCGAGTCACAGTTCGTCCAAGGATTCGGCTCACCATGAATACGAAACGGCCCGGAGAGCGCTCCGGGCCGCAGTGGGCCTCCTGGTTGCTCTCTCGTCGCCTACGAGGTTAGCTGTCGGGCTCGGGTCGAGAGTCCCCTACTCGCGAAGTGCCGCGAGATCCGCCCCGCAACGATCTCGGTTCCCCCGTTCCCCGCAGGACGCGGGGATTCGGCGTCTCCTGATTATAGCATCGGTCCCGGAGCGCGGACTACCCTTTGACCGCCCCGGCGAGGATGCCTCTCACGAAATAACGCTGCAGCGTAAAGAACACCACGAGCGGCACCGACATCGAGATGAATGCCGCGGCCGTGAGAAGTTGCCAGTTTTGCCCGAGCGAATTCACCAGATTGCTGACCGTGACCGTCATCGGGGCG
>JAIBHM010000039.1 GCA_020028535.1 Armatimonadota bacterium
TAGGGAGCCCGGATTCCCCCCGAGACGGGGAAGCGAGGGCCGCGCAGAGCGCTGCGCAGAACCGAGGTGGTACCACGGAAGCGCCGCTTTCGTCCTTGGGACGATGGCGGCGATTTTGTTTTCGGTGAGGGCGATGGAAGACCTGAAGCGGGTTGCACAGGAAGCTGAGGCCGCCATACGAGGCGCCGGGAGCAAGCAGGCGCTGGAAGAGGTGCGCCGTACCTATCTGGGCCGCAAAGGGATCGTGACCCGCCTCTTCGAGGACCTGCCCAAGGTGACGGCCGCCGAGCGGCCTGCCGCCGGGCGCCGGCTGAACGAGCTGCGCACGCGCCTGGAGACGCGGCTGGAAGAACGGCTCCGGGAGGTGACGGTCTCGGAGCGGACGAGCCGCCTGGCAGAGGAAGCCATCGACGTGACGCTGCCGGGCCGTAAGCCGCGGCTGGGGCGGCGCCATGTCCTGTCGCAGACGCTGGAGGAGGTCCAGGACATCTTCCACGGGATGGGCTTCGAGATCGTAGAGGGCACCGAAGTCGAAACGGACGAGTTCAACTTCGAGCGCCTGAACATGGGGCGCGACCACCCCGCCCGCGACGCCCAGGACTCGTTCTACATCTCCGACGACCTGCTGCTCCGTACACACACGACGGTCGTGGACGCGCATGCCATGATCGGCCGCGCCCCGCCGATGCGTATTCTCACCACCGGCCGCTGCTACCGGCGCGACGCACCGGACTGGAAGCGCATGCCGGTCTTCCATCAGGTGGACGGTTTCATGGTGGGCGAGAGAATCACGATGGCCGATCTAAAGGGCGTGCTGACCGCGTTCGCGCGCCAGTTGTTCGGCTCTGAGACCCGCACGAACTTTGTGCCGGGATATTTCCCCTTCACCGAGCCGAGCGCGGAGATGATGGTGCACTTCAACGACCAGTGGATGGAGCTGGGCGGCTGCGGGATGTTCCACCCGCGTGTGTTGGAGATGGCCGGCATCGATCCGCAGCGGTACACGGCATTCGCCTTCGGCCTCGGGGTGGACCGGCAGGTGATGGTGCGCTACGGCATCCCGGACATCCGGCTGTTTTGGGACAACGATCTGAGACTGCTGAGGCAATTCTAATGAAAGTCTTGCTCTCGTGGCTCAAAGAGTACGTGGAGATCCCGTATGGCGTCGCTGAGCTGGAAGAGCGGCTGCCGGCTCTTGGGCTGGGCATCGAGGGGCTGGAGCGCCTCGGAGACGATGCGGTCTTCGACCTCGAGATCGCGGCTAACCGCGGCGACCTGATGAGCGTGCTGGGCGTGGCGCGCGAGCTGGCCGCGGCGGCGCGCACTCGGGTGCGCGCGCCGGCCTCGAAGGTGACGGAGGACCGCCGGCAGGTCAGCGAGGTCACCCGTGTTGAGGTGACCAACACCACGCTGTGCCCGCGATTCACTGTACGCATGATCGTGGACGTCAAGGTCGGCCCATCGCCCTCGTGGATGGCGCGGCGGCTGGAGGGCTGCGGCCTCCGAGCCATCAACAACATCGTGGACGTCACCAACTACGTCATGCTCGAGATGGGCCAGCCGATGCACGCCTTCGACTTCGACAAACTGGTCGAAGGCCGCTTGATTGTCCGGCTCGCCCGGCGCGGTGAGCAGCTGACCACGCTCGATGGCGTAGAGCGTACCCTCGACGCCGACACGCTCGTCGTCGCGGACGGCGAGCGGGCGGCCGGGATCGCAGGGATCATCGGCGGCGCCAACACCGAGATCGGCCCTAACACGACGCGGGTGCTCCTCGAAGCGGCGTCGTGGAATCCGGCGATGATCCGGCGGACGAGCCGGCGCCTCGGGGTGCGCACCGAGAGCAGCGCGCGCTTCGAGCGGGGGATCGATACGCAAGGCATCCTCGCGGTTCAGGACCGCGCCATCGCGTTGATGCAGGAACTCGCGGGCGGGCGCATCCTGAAGGGTGTCATCGACGTCTATCCCAACCCGGAGCCATTCGGGGTCCGGACTGTCGAGCTGCGCTGGCCGAGCGTCGCCCGCCTTCTAGGAACGGAAGTGCCGCAGGAGCAGGGCACGGCCATCCTGCGCAGCCTGGGGTTCGAGGTGGCAGGGCGCGATGGCGCATTCCGCGTCACGGTGCCCACGTTTCGGCGCGACGTCGAGCGCGAGGAAGACTTGATCGAGGAGGTCGCGCGCCACTACGGGTACGACCGCATCCCCTCCACGCTTCCGGTCGAGACCACCGCCCAGGGAACGCGGGCCGAGTCGCTCGTCGCCGACGACGCGGTGCGCACCGCGTTGGTGCGAGCGGGGCTGATCGAGGCGCTGACCGTTTCGCTGACCACACCCACGATCCTCGATACGCTGCTGCTGCCGTCCGATCATCCTTGGCGGAACATGGTGCGCTTGCGGAATCCCATGGTGGAGGATCATACGCACCTGCGCACCACACTGCTCCCGGGGCTCCTGAACGCCGCGCAGGTGAACACCAGCCGCAGCGTCCCGGACATACAGATCTTCGAGTTGGGGCGAACCTTCCACCCCGATCGCACGGGTGTGAAAGAGCGCCGGCGCCTCGCCGTCTTGATGATGGGGACCGTGCACAAAGGCACCTGGAACCTTCCGGCCGAGGTTGTGCAGATCACGTACTACCACCTCAAAGGGGCGCTGGAGGCGCTGCTGGACGAGCTGCACGTCGAGGGGGTCAGCGTGTCGGCGGCGCCATCGCCGTGGCTGCATCCCGGGCGTGCCGCGCACCTTACGATCGATGGTGAAACGCTCGCCACGCTCGGCCAGCTTCATCCGGAGGTGTCGGCGCACTACGATCTGCCGGCTGAGGTCTATGTGGCGGATGTAGACCTGGACGCGCTGCTGGGGCGGGCAGTCCTGCGGCCGCGGTTCACCCCGCTCCCGCGCTATCCAGCGGTCCGCCGCGACATCGCGCTCGTGCTTCCGACATCCGTGCCGTCGTCACGCGTGGAAGAAGTCATTCGCACGGCGGGCGGTCCGCTGCTGGAGTCTGTCGAGGTCTTTGACGTCTACTCAGGGCCGCCGATCCCCGAGGGCCATCGCAACCTCGCCTACGCCCTCTCCTTTCGATCACCGGAGCGCACGCTCGCGGCCGATGAGGTGGAGGCGGTTGTGGGGGCCATCAAGCGCGCACTCGTGGAGCGGTTGCGGGCGAAAATCCGGGAGTGATAGAATCGTCACGTGTCCTGGATCGATTGGGCCATCGTGGCGTTCGCGCTCTTCGCCGGTCTGCAGGGCTTCCGGCGGGGCGTGTTCGCGGCGTTGATCGGCGTTCCCGCCGTCATCGTGTCGTACCTGATCGCCTCCGCGCTCTACCACCCGATCGGATCCCTGATCCATCGCTACCTGAGGTTGTCGACAGGGTGGTCGGGTACCCTGGCGTTTGCGCTGCTGTTGTTCCTTTTCTACAATGTCATCGCGGTCCTCACGGTGATGGCCATCGGCAGCGAGCGGGTGCCGGCTCCTTCGCGCTTGCTGGGCGCTGCGGTGGGCGCATTTCGGGGGGTGTTGCTGGCGACGGCTGTCCTCATCATTGCTCTGGCGTCGCCGCCCGGGCAACCCCTGCGGCGCGACGTCGGCCGGTCGTCCATCGCGCCCCATACGCTTTCGGCGTATCGCGAGGGACTGCGTTCGCTCGCAAAGATCTTCCCGCGGAATATGCAGCCGTTCGGGATCGACGAGATGCGCCGCTTCTAGCGCGCCATGCAGAACCGGGCAATCGCAGCGATGTTCAACGACATCGGCGACATGCTCGAGATCAAGGAAGAGTCTCCCTTCCGCATTACCGCCTACCGCCGGGCCGCCCGCGCGCTTGAGGACATCGGTGAGGACGTCGCCGCCATCGCGGGCCGCGGCGAGCTGCTGAAGATCCCCGGCGTTGGAAAAGGCACCGCCGAGAAGATCCAGGAGTTCCTGCAGACGGGTACCTGCAAATACTACGAGGAACTGCGGGGGTCGCTGCCGGCCGGCATTACGACCCTGATGTCGGTGCCCGAGGTCGGCCCCAAGACCGCGATGATGCTCAACGAAAAGCTCCGCATCACGACCATCGAGGAGCTGGAGAAGGCCGCGAAGGATGGCCTGGTGCGCAAGCTGCCGCGCATGGGGGCGAAAACCGAGGAGAACATCCTCAAAGGGATCGCGCTCATCCGGCGGACCAAGGAGCGGCAGCCGATCGGGCGCGTGCTCCCGCAGGCGCAGGAAATCCTCGACACCTTGCGTGGCTTGAAGGACGTCAAAGAGATCGCGTTGGCCGGAAGCCTGCGGCGGATGAGGGAAACGATCGGCGACGTCGACATCGTCGTCACGAGCGCCAAAGCGGACAGGGTGATGGACACGTTTACCACCATGCCGCGGGTGAAGCAGGTCCTGGCCAAGGGACCCACACGCTCCAGTGTGATCCTCGACTCGGGCGTCCAGGCGGACGTCCGGGTGGTGGAGCCGGAGTCGTTCGGCGCGGCACTTCAATACTTCACGGGCAGCAAAGACCACAACGTTAAGGTCCGCGAGCGAGCGGTGCGCAAGGGGCTCAAGATCAACGAGTATGGCGTGTTCCGGGTGAAAGACGAGCGGCGCGTCGCCGGAAAGACGGAAGAAGATGTGTACGAGGCTGTCGGGCTGCCGTGGATTCCTCCGGAGGTACGCGAGGACCAGGGCGAGATCGAGCTCGCCGACCGCGGGAAGCTTCCGAACCTCATCTCACTGAAAGACATCCACGGCGACCTGCAGATGCACACGCGGTGGAGCGATGGCTCTGAAAACGTCGAGGAGATGGCGCGGGCGGCAAAGGAGCACGGCTACGAATACATTGCCATCACCGACCACTCCCAGTCGCTGAAGTTCGTGGGCGGCGTGACGATTGACGAGCTGCGCGAGAACGCTAAGACCTGCAAGAAGGTGTCGGACAAGGTCGGCATCGCCGTCTTGCTCGGGACCGAATGTGACATTCTTCCGGACGGCCGGCTCGATTATCCGGACGAAGTCCTGAAGGAGCTCGCCGTGGTCGTTTGCTCGGTCCACTCGCGGTTCGGGATGAGCCGCGAGGAGATGACCGCGCGGATCATCAAGGCGATGGACAACCCGTACGTGGACATCATCGGCCATCCGACCGGGCGCGTGCTCGGGCAGCGCGATCCTTATGAGGTGGACATGGACCGCCTCGTTGAGGCCGCCAAACGGACCAATACGGCGCTGGAGATCAACGCCTCCCCCGACCGGCTGGATCTCAGCGATGCGCACGCGAGGATGGCAAGGGAGCGGGGGGTACGGCTCGTCATCAGCACCGACGCCCACAGCCGGTACGAGCTGCGGTTCATGGAGTACGGGATCGCCGTCGCGCGACGCGCCTGGGTGGAGCCCAAGGACGTGCTGAACACCCTCCCGCTCACGCAGTTGATGGACCATCTGAATGCCGGCTAGACCGTTCCGGCCGCTGCCCCGGTCATTCTTTACTCGGAGCACCCTTCACGTTGCCCGCGATCTCGTCGGCCACATCCTGATACACGAAACGCCCCGTGGGCGCCTGGCCGGCAGGATCGTGGAAGTCGAGGCGTATCGCGGCCCGCGCGATCCCGCCAGCCACGCCTACCGCCTGACCCCACGCAGCCGTATCATGTGGGGGAAGCCGGGCACGGCGTACGTCTACTTCACCTACGGCAACCACTATTGCGTGAACGTCGTGACGGAACGTGAGGGGATCGCGGGAGCGGTGTTGATTCGCGCGTTGGAACCTGTCGAAGGCGTGGACATCATGCGCGCCAACCGGGGTGTCGATGACGAGCGCTTTCTATCCAGCGGCCCCGGCCGGGTGACACAGGCCATGGGCATCCGCCGGGAGCACAATGGCGCCGATTTCACGCGGCCGCCCCTGTATCTTGCCCACGGGCGCGGAGAGAAGATCCGGGTGGTGGCAGGACCACGCATCGGCATCCGGGTCGCCACAGAGCGCGCGTGGCGTTTTTACGCCGCCGGGAACGGGTTCGTGTCGAGAGCATGAGGCACGCGCTCTTGCTCTTCGTCGACGGGATAGGGCTCGGCCCCGATGACCCGGCGATTAACCCGTTTGCATCCGCGCGCACGCCGACACTGACGCGGCTCCTCGGCCGCAATCTCACTCATACAGACGCTCCGATCAAGCGTGACGGCGCCCTGCTGGTGCCGATCGACGCCACGCTTGGAGTGGACGGGCTGCCACAGAGCGCGACCGGGCAGACGGCGCTGCTGACCGGCCTCAACGCGCCGCAGTTCGCCGGACACCACATTACCGCATACCCGACCGCGCAGCTGAAGGATCTCCTCACTGAACACAACATCTTCGCGCAGGTCCGTCGGCTGGGCGGCACAACCACGCTCGCCAATGCGTACACGTCGGAGTATTTCGCCGCGGTCGAAGCCGGACGGCTCCGCCACGCCGCGATTACATTCTCCGCGCTGAGCGCCGGAGTCGAATTGCGCGATCTCGACGACCTCCGCGCGGGCCGCGCAGTATTCCACGATCTCACCAACGCACGGCTCCGCTCGTGGGGGTACGATGTCCCCGAAATCTCCCCGCAGCAGGCCGGACGGAATCTCGGCGGCATCACCTCGGAACGCCACCTGACGGTGTTTGAGTTCTTTCTGACAGATCTCGCGGCCCACCGGCGCATCCCCATTGCCGCGGAGGCGGTTGTCGAGATGGTGGATGCCCTGCTCGGCGGAGTCCTCGACGCGGTCGATCTCGCCAGGACGCTGGTGCTCATGGTCAGCGATCATGGGAACCTGGAGGACCGCCGCCACGACGTGCACACCCGGAATCCCGTGCCCGCGCTCCTCGTCGGCTTCGGTCGAGAATCAGTTGGATCGGCTCTCCGGTCGCTGATGGATGTCACGCCTGCCTTGAGCGGCTGGATTTCCGAGGGACTGCGCGATGGATGAGCGGACCATCCGAATTTTGGAGTTCCCAAAGATCCGGGAGCGTCTGGCCGGCAAAACCGTGAGCGCGGCCGGGCGTGAGCGGGCGCAGACGCTGCTTCCGGCCGTGGACGCGCACGAGGTCCGATCCGGGCTGGACGAAACCGGAGAGGCGATGGCGCTGATGGCCGGCGCTGAGGTTCCGTTGCGCGGGACCAGCGACATCCGGGACGCTCTCCAGCGCGCGGCGATCGGCTCCACCCTCGATCCACAAGACCTCCTGGGTATCCACGACACCCTGCACACCATGCGGCAGTGCAAAGGTTTTGTCCAGGCGCGGTCCGAGCACGCGCCCGGGCTTGCTGATCTCGCCCGGCGCATGGGCACGTTCGAGGCGCTGGAGAACGCCATCCGACACACTGTCGCCGACGATGGTTCCATCCCCGACAGCGCCAGCTCAGATCTGGGCCGGATCCGCCGCGAGCAGCGCATCACGCATACGCGGATGCGTGAGAAGCTCGAGGAGCTCGTGCGGGGACAATATGCCCGTATGCTTCAGGACCCGATTATCACCTCGCGCGGCGACCGGTACGTCCTCCCGGTTCGCCAGGAGTTTAAGGGCTCGTTTCCCGGTGTGCTGCACGATCAGTCGAGCAGCGGGGCTACAGCGTTTATGGAACCGCTTGCCGTCGTCCCGCTCGGCAACCGCCTCCGCGAGCTGGAGATCGAGGAACGCGAGGAGATTGCGCGGCTGCTGCGCGAGCTCAGCGTGCGGATCGGCGAAGCATCGCCCGAGATTCGCCGCTCGTATGAGGCGCTGGGGCAGATCGACTTTGCCGTCGCGAAAGCGCTGCTGGCAGAGACAATGCGCGCCACGAAACCGGCACTGCGAGAAGACGGCGCGCTCAGGTTTCTCCAGGCCCGCCATCCGCTGCTCACCGGCGACGTCGTCCCGATCGACGTCTGGCTGGGCGACGAGTTCACGACCCTGGTCATTACCGGCCCCAACACGGGCGGGAAGACCGTCACCCTCAAGACGCTCGGCCTGCTTGCCCTCATGGCGCAGGCCGGGCTGTACGTCCCCGCGGCGGAGGGGTCGGAGGCTACGGTGTTCCCACAGGTGTTCGCGGACATCGGGGACGAGCAGAGCATCGAACAGTCGCTATCGACGTTCTCCTCGCACATGGGGGCGATCGTCGGCATTCTCAAGCAGGTGCAACGCCGGGCGCTGGTGCTCCTGGACGAGATCGGCGCCGGGACCGATCCGACGGAAGGCGTCGCCCTCGCCCGCGCCCTCATCGAGCATCTTCACGCGCGGGAGATCCGCACAGTAGTCACCACCCACTACAACGAGCTCAAATCCCTGGCCTACACACATCAGGGGATTCAGAACGCGTCCGTCGAGTTCGATACCGAAACGCTGCGTCCCACCTACCGGCTGCTCATCGGCCTGCCCGGCCGCAGCAATGCGCTCGTCATCGCCTCGCGTCTGGGCCTGGATCCCGCCGTCGTGGACAAGGCGCGCCAGCTGCTCGGGGCAAAAGCGGTCGAGATTGACCGGATCCTGAGCGACATCGAAGCGGACCGCAAGGCCTACGAGTATGAGCTCGAGCAGGCGGCCCGTCTGCGCGTGGAAGCCGATACGATGCGCACGAGGTCGCAGGGCGAGCTCGAACGGCTGCGCACCGAGCGGAAACAAATCCTTGCGCGCGCCAAGGAAGATGCCGAGGCGATGCTCGCGCGGGCGCGGCGGGAAGTGGACGCGATCATCGAGCGGCTGAAAGTTGCCGGGACGGTTCCGGCCGTGCAAGAAGCGAGAGCGTCTCTGGGCCGACTTCGGGAAGAGCTCGAGCATGTCGCGGAAGTGCCCAATGCGGAAGAGGGCGAGTCATTGACGGACGCGCGCCCCGGGCAGCCGGTGTTCATCGTGTCGCTGAAGCGCACGGGGACGGTCCTGGCGCCCCCTGATGCCAAAGGCGAGGTTGAGGTCGAGGCCGGCGGGATGCGGGTCAAAGTCGGTCTCGCGGGGCTTCGAACCGCGGGCCCCCCGCATGAGCCTTCGCCTGTTGATGCTGCTCCCCGTCAGGGCAACATCACAACCGCCGAGCCGGTGCCGATGTCGCTCAGCCTGCGGGGCGACAGGGTAGACGAAGCGATTCCCAAGCTCGACAAGTACCTCGATGAAGCGTTTGTCGCGCGCCTGCCGAAGGTGACGATCATCCACGGCAAGGGAACCGGAGCGCTGCGCAAGGCGGTGCACGAGTTCTTGAGCAGTCACCCGTACGTGAAGACCTACCGCCTCGGAGAGCGCGGGGAGGGGGAGGCCGGCGCCACCGTCGTCGAACTCGACGTGATGCTATAATTTTCGGGACATCCGATGAAGACGCCCTCCCCCGAAGCGCAGCTCGATCTGCTCAAACGCGGCACCGTCGAGATCATCTCCGAGCAAGACCTGCTCGCCAAGCTCAGAACCGCCCGCCCGCTCCGCGTCAAGCTCGGCGTGGACCCGAGCGCCCCGGACATTCACCTCGGGATCGCCGTCGTGCTCCGAAAATTGCGGCAGTTCCAGGACCTCGGCCACGAGGCCATCCTTGTTGTGGGAGACTTCACGGCGCTGATCGGCGACCCGTCCGAACGCAAGCGGACGCGTCCCATGCTGCGGCGCGAGGACATCGAGAAGAACGTCGCCACCTACCGGGATCAATACAGCCGGATCCTTGATCCCAAGAAAACACGCGTCGTCTTCAACAGTCAGTGGCTGGCACCGATGCGTTTTGAGGATGTCATCCGCCTCGGAGCCAAAACCACGGTCGCCCGGGTGCTGGAGCGTGATGACTTCGCGAACCGTCTGCGCTCCGGCGTGCCGATCTTCATGCACGAACTGCTCTACCCGCTCTGCCAGGCGATGGACTCGGTCCAGTTGCAGGCCGACGTGGAGTTGGGCGGGACCGACCAAAAGTTCAATAATCTCATGGGCCGCGATCTGCAGCGGGAATTCGGCCAGGAGCCGCAGGTGGTCATGCTCACGCCGCTGCTCGTCGGGCTCGACGGCGTTGAGAAGATGAGCAAGAGCCTCGGTAACGCCATCGGGATTACCGATCCCCCTGAGGAAATGTACGGGAAAGTCATGTCCATTCCCGACGAGCTGATTGCGCACTACTTTGAGTTCGCCACCGAGGTTCCGATCGATGAGGTGGCGGGACTCCAGCCTCGCGATGCCAAGGCGCGTCTCGCCCGCGAGATCGTGACCGTATGGCACGGCGCAAAGAAAGCCAAGGAGGCCGAAGAGGCATTCGAGCGGGTCTTCAAAGGGAAGGAACTACCCGCGGAGATCCCCGAAGCGCCGGTCGGACGTGACGAGCTAAAGCACGGCAAGATCAAGATCGTAGATCTGCTGGTGCGCGCGGGCCTGGCGGAGTCAAAAAGCGAGGCCCGGCGTCTGGTTTCGCAGGGCGGCGTCAGCCTGGATGGGGGACGAGTCAGACAGCCCGACGCTGAGATCGCGGTGACAGACGGCCTGGTGCTGCGGGTCGGGCGCCGCCGGTTCGCGAGAATCAGGCTCGACAGGTAGTCTTTCACTACGGAGGGTGGATGTACACATGCGTGATGATGTCCTCAAGGCAGTTGATGCGGCCTCGGGCGAACTCATAGAGCTGGCCAAACGCATCCACGCCAACCCGGAAGTGGCATTCCAGGAGGTCAAGGCCGCTCAATGGCTCAGTGAGATGCTCGAGCGGCGCGGGTTCAAGGTCGAACGCGGAGTTGCCCAGCTGCCCACGGCGTTCAGGGCAGAGATGAGCGGCGACGGCGCTCGCCCGGCCGTGGCCTTCCTCGCGGAGTACGACGCGCTTCCAGAAATCGGCCACGCCTGCGGCCACAACCTGATCTGCACGGCCGCGCTCGGCGCCGGCATCGGACTCGCCGCGGTCTCGGCGCGGCTCCCAGGCAAGGTCGTGGTGCTGGGCACGCCGGCGGAAGAGGGCGGGGGAGGCAAGGTGGTCATGCTGCAGCGCGGGGTCTTCGCGGGGATCGACGCCGCGCTGATGTTCCATCCCGCGAGTTACACACTGGCCATGCGACCCTCACTCGCTTCGTGGCGGCTGAAGGTGAAGTTCCTGGGCAAGGCGGCGCACGCCGCATCAGCGCCCCACGAGGGCATCAACGCGCTGGACGCGCTCATCCAGATGTTCGTGAACATCGGTCTGCTCCGGCAGCAGCTGCGCGAGGACGCCCGTGTTCACGGGATCATCACCTACGGAGGTGCGGCGGCGAACATCATCCCCGATCGCGCGGAGGCGACGTTCAGCATCCGCGCAATCGATCGCGCGTATGCGACGGAGGCGCTGGAGAAAGTCATCGACTGCGGCCGGGCTGCGGCCACAGCGACTCGCGCGAAGTTTGAGTTCGAGAAGACAAAGGGCTACGATGCTATGAAGCCCAACCGTCCCCTGGGCGACGCGTTCGCGCGGAACCTGGAGAGCCTGGGATGGCCGATCGATCCGCTCCCGGAGCGCCCGAAGATGGGCTCGACCGACATGGGCGACGTCAGCCAGCAAATCCCGGCCATTCATCCCTACTTGATCATCGGCAAGGATATTGTCGGTCACAGTCTGGAGTTCCGCGAGGCGGCGCTCACGGAGCAGGGATTCAAGGCGATGCTCACCGCCGCAAAGGCGATGGCGCTCACGGGGTTGGACGTGCTGACGAATCCGACGTTTCTGAAAGAGATCAGGGCGGGTTTTCACCCAGGTTGACCCGCCCCAGACCCGTGGCTATACTTGCACTGTACTTCCCGCGAAAGTCTCCGCGTGGGCCCTTAGCTCAGGTGGTGAGAGCGCACCCCTGATAAGGGTGAGGTCCGTGGTTC
>JAIBHM010000040.1 GCA_020028535.1 Armatimonadota bacterium
TCGTGACGACGTTTCCCGGCCTCAGTGGTGGCTACAGCCCTAACGCCGTCCAGATCTGGTTCCTGGCACCGGACGGCCTGGTGGAGGAATACGCCATTCACCCCCGCGATTGGGAGCCCACCGGAGCGACGTGGGTGGATGGAAGTACGATCCGCCTCGAGACAAGAACCCATGCGCCGGGCGGGGACGAGATCCGCCTTCAGTCGATGGAACTGAAACTGCGGGACGGGAAATGGATAATACCGAGCGTCCCCTGATCGATTACAGCAAGACCAGACCGTCCCTGAGCGTGGGGAAGGCGCACCTGGGAAGCAGTTCGCGCTTCATGCGCGAGGTATCGGAGACGTGCGATACCATGCCGATCGTGATGAAATCCTGGGTCAGCGGGGCGCTCGTTCGAAAGGCCATGGCGAACGCCTCGCAACACCACGCGGCTGCATAGAACGACCATCGGGGCAGCCGCCACGGCTGCCGAAACCCCCAGTGCGCGGCGAAGGTATCCAGCACTTCCTGGAGCAAGAGGGGCTGGTCATCGCCCAGGTTGTAGATCCCTGAGACACTCTGCCCTTCGATCGCGGCGACCACGCAGGTGAGGAAATCGGGCAGCGCCAGCAGATGATACCACGTGGGCTGGCGCCACACCGCCAGCAAACGATGTCGGAGCAACCAGCGCGCGGCTTCGACCATCAGGATGCCGCGGGCATAGATCGCACCGGCACGCAGAGAAACGGGGACCATGTGTCCCCCGGCGCACGCCTCGAAGAGATGCTGCTCCGCGGCGAGGCGGGTCTGGGCGTGGACCGAGATCGGCGTGCCGTTCAGCCGGCCCGTGGCCCGTCGATCGGGAAACGACTCGCCTTCCACCTGCGGGAAGCTGATCAGGATGAACTTCCGCGCTCCGGCGTCCAGGGCGGCGGCCACGAGGTTTTGCACGTACCCGACATTCGTCGCTGGTAAAAACCGCTCCGGCCGAGGCGAGAACAACACGCCCGCAAAGTGCACGATACAGTCGATACCCCGGCAGGGCGCCGAGAGCGTCCTGGGTTCACCAAGATCCCCCCGATGGACCCGAACGCGCGGCGAGGCCGGGATGTCCCCCGCGGGCAGTCTGTGGTGAACGAGAACTCGGATCTCGTGCGTGTCACGCATCAAGTTACGGACGAGATGTGATCCGAGGTTGCCCGCTCCCCCTGTGACGAGGACGTTCATGCGTCGACAATATGAAGGTTACTTCAAAACCGCGTGAAGTGCCAAGGGGAAATGAGGGCGCAGCGTGGACGAGTTGCTGGCAACCTCAGACGAAATGCAGCGTCTGTGGTAGGGAGACGCGTGAAGTATTGAATTTATCTCTCTTTCTCCGAATTTTCCTTCATTCGAAAGGTGACAATTTTTCTCACTAAATCATATGGAATCGGCTTGTCTATAGGGAATTGCACCGTGCCTTTTCCTCTTCTATATTGCGATAACTCCTTTTTGAATGCTTCAGTGCCTGAGGGTATCGGATAAAATCCAATGTGATTTTTCCAAGCGGCCAAATACACCAAATATCTGCCGTTTAGTTTGAATGTGGGTATTTGATAGCTGATTGCCTCCACAACTTCAGGCGCCGCTTTTCTTATTGTCCGCCTCATCTTTTCAAGAAGACTTTGAACATTCTTCGGAAAGGTTTCGATGTATTCATCTATCGTTCTGAATTGCTTTTTGTGTTTATTCATTTGAGACCCAGTGTCTTGGCGGACCGACGAAGAGCGCCGTCGAGATAGCGGATCCATGCTTGCACCATTTTCCGATCCGCGGGATCTCGGAGGGTCCTCATCTCGGCAGCGGTGCGTATTCGCAGCATCTCCATTTGAGCGTGTATCTGGGCGAGCACTCTTCCCAGGGTCGGTTTGATCCCCCTTCGTCCGCGGATGTTGGCCATGAGGGCGGACTCCGCGATTATCTCCCTCACCCTTCTTCTATACTGGTCGCGCTCAGCGGGACTGAGGACATCCTCAAAATTGGTAATGTTGCCAGCGGGGCTGACCATGGGCTAATCTACCTTCACTCCCTAACCTTCATTCCCGTTCCACTATGGGCAACCCTGGAAGCAGATAGTTACGTGGTTCCCAAGCCCGGAAGGGTCAACACAAATAATTTGACCGGGGATGCAAGTTTTCTCACCGCGTCCCCGGCCGCTTGTGGCTATCCAGGTGGGATACTCTTCCCGCCGAAGTTTGCCTTCTACGAAGCGCTAGCGCAGGCCAAGTGAATCGTCGGAGGAAGGTGTATCATGAGTCAGATTCGGCATTGGAAGATGGAAGGGGCCCCGCCCGAGGTCATAAACCCCAAGATGACGCGCCGGATGCTGTGGGGCGAGCGTTTGATGGCCGCGTGGATCGAGTTCAAGGCGGGAGCCGTTGTCCCGACGCATCAGCATGAGAATGAGCAGTTGACCTACTGCATCTCCGGCACCATGCGGTTCACATTTCCGGACCGCGAGCTCATTCTTCGAGGCGGTGAGGTGCTGCTCATACCCGGTAATGTGCCACATGGTGCGGAGATGCTTGAGGAGGTGGTTGAGATGGACTTCTTCAGCCCTCCTCGCCAGGATTGGATCTCCGGGACAGACTCGTACCTGAGGAAGTGAACGCCACGGAATCTGCCTAGTCGCAGGCGTCCGTCAACAGGAGAGAGGCCGCGTTGTCCCGCGCGTATTGTGTGGTGTTCGCCCGCCATACGCCGTCCGCCCACGATCTGAACTCGCCAACCGTGTCGCCCTGCTTGTCCATGCAGTCCATCTTTTCACTGAAGTATG
Organism: Armatimonadota bacterium; assembly: GCA_020028535.1. Lineage (GTDB taxonomy): Bacteria > Sysuimicrobiota > Sysuimicrobiia > Sysuimicrobiales > Kaftiobacteriaceae > Kaftiobacterium. The sequence goes on from JAIBHM010000040.1 coordinate 2,798, forward strand.
ACGCCGGGCGCTGCAGACGGGCGACGACGCGCAGCATGTCATAGGCACCCATCGCATATCCGGCGCGCACGGAATCGGACTGGTCGATGATGTTTTGCGCGTTCATCCACTGTTGCGCTCCTACGGCTAACGAGAACCCGAGAACGAATCCGAATGCGATGCCGACTACTTGAATGGCTTTCATCTCATGTCCCTCCTGTCATTGGTCTACCACCACACCAATGCCCAACAATCATTCCTTGGAGGACATGAGCGTGCGAGAGAAACTCAAAAACGGCCCCAGGAGTGGCGGCCGTTTCTTGAGTTCTTGCTTTCGGAGTTGGCCGACTTCAGTCTTCGACTTGCCCTCGGATCTCGCCGCCCGGGAACGCCGGGCTGTGCGCGTTCGCGTAGATTCTTCCGTCGACCATAGCCTGAATGAGGGCCCCGATTGTCGTGATCGCGGGACTACACGTGTTGGTGACGATGTTGTCCTGAGTGAGGACCCCTTTGCCCTCCACTCTCCCGTCAAGACCCCCTGGAAACAGGCCGGCCAGGAATGCCACGATTGGGCCATTGACGTTCGGCGCTCCACAGTGCAGATGCGCGCCGGCTGCACCGAGAATATTCGTAGCATCTCTGATGTCGAGGTCGAAGGCGATTTGCGTGCGATCCTGATTAGCCATTAGTCTCACTACGCCGGTTGCGACCGAGGAATTGGGTGGCACCTCTTTCGCTCCGGTCATCTCCGCCTTGAACGTCAGCGTGCCCTGCCCGAATGCCACCGTAGAAAGGGCGACCACCGCAAGAAGGGTTGCGCCCAGTAACGCGAACCTTTTCATCACACACCTCCCTCTGAAACATCCCGCAACAGTAGTTTATTGACATGGGATGTCACGGATTTCTAACAGAACGGTAACGACCCTGGAGTGGGCTCCTGCGGGACAGTCATTGATTCCTGGTCTGGCAGTGGTGATCGCGATCGCCGCCGCGTCATGGTGGCTCGGGACGCTCGTCCCGGTGGTCGGCGCCGCCGTCTTCGCGCTGCTGATCGGGATCGCGGCCGGCAACCTCGTCTCACCACCGGTTGCCCTGCGGCCCGGCGTAGATTTCACCCTGAAACGTCTGCTCCGCGTCGCCATCGTGCTGTTCGGAGCCGGCCTGAGCTTCGCCGAGGTCGTCACGCTCGGCGGCGGTTCCCTGCTGATCATCCTGACGACGATCATCCTGGCGCTCGCCCTGACGGCGCTCTTCGGCAGGTGGCTGCGCGCCCCATCGCGCCTGGTCCATCTCATCGGGGTCGGCACGGCGATCTGCGGGGCGACCGCTATTATTACCGTCGGGCCGATCATCGACGCGACGGAAGATGAAACGGCCTTTGCCGTGACCACGATCTTCCTCTTTAATATGCTCGCCCTGCTGATCTACCCGTTCCTCGGCCACCTCCTCGGCACGTCCGACCGTGTCTTCGGAGTCTGGGCCGGCACGGCCATCCATGACACGTCCTCGGTCCTCGCGGCATCGTACACGTTCAGCGATGCGGCGGGGGACGTGGCGACGGTCGTCAAACTCACCCGGACCTTGATGCTGGTGCCGCTCGCCGTGCTGGTCGGCGTCCTCGTCAGCACACGGGCCGGCCGTGCGGCCGGACCGGTCGGCTCCCGGGTCCGACTGGCACGGATCTTCCCCTGGTTCATTCTGTGGTTCGTTGCGGCCGCGCTGCTGAACACATTTGGTCTGCTCCCGCCGCCAGCTATTCGCGCCGCTGCGGTCGCCGGCAAATTCATGATCGTCATGGTCATGGCCGCGGTCGGCCTCGGAGCGGATCTCAGACGGATGGCGCGCATCGGGGTGCGGCCGTTTCTAATCGGGCTCTTCGCTTCGGTCTTGATTTCCGTGGTCAGTCTTATGCTGATCTACTGGCTCTTCGCTACACCTGCCTGAAGAAAGACCTGCCAGGAGACCCCGCGGTCCAGACCGAAGCACGACTCCATCCCCAGACTCGTCTCCACGAGGAGGCAATCCCGTGTCCACACGCAGCATCACCGCCGTCTTCCTGGCGGCGGGGCTCATTGCGTTCCTGCTCGTAAGTAGAGCCGCCGGTCTTGCCGCAAGCGCATCGAGCACCAGCTTCCCATTCACGAACCAGGTCGCTACCAAAGCATTTCAGGGTGGAGGATACCCCGTGCCAGCCGGCAGCACTGCGCCACTTGCCGGAACCTGCCGTCTTGGACAGTACAACGCGAACGCGTCTGAGTCGTGGATCGCGGTGCGGCCGGGCACCGAGGATCTAGTGGGAACCTCGAAGGTTTTCTTCGAGAAATTCAGCACCTTCTACGACTTCCATCTGGGCTCGTATACCATCCTGAACGGCAGGCCTTCGGCCAGCAACATCGTTCAGGGCTATGAATGTATCAGCACCGGAACTCAGGCAATACCTCCGAGCTGGATGAACAACACCGACCCAAACGTAGACTTCGATACCCAAGGACGCGCCTATCAGGTAACCCTGCCCTTCAACCCGTGGTGGACGAACCATCTCCGCCCCGACGCCGCGATAGGGGTCTCCTACACTGACGACATGGGGAAGACCTGGAGGGCCGGGAACGGGGGGAAGTATCTCGACCGCGTTCCCAACCAATCCTCGAAGACCATTGGCGGTGTCGAGGACAAGCAGTGGATTGCCGTCAACCACATCCCCGGCAACGCCTTTCAGGATCATGTGTACGCGATGTGGGCGGTCTTCAACGGTTTTGCCGTTGAGGTCCGGTATGCGATCTCCCGCGACCGCGGACAGGCCTTCTCGCCCGTGCGGAAACTGACGATCCCGGCTAATCAGACCGGCCCTGCTGTTACATATGTCTACCCGGCAATCGATGCGGCCGGAACCGTCTACGTGGCGGTTGCCGCGTTCCCGCCGTGCTGCGTCACGCCCGCGACCCTCTACGTGACCCGGTCTACCGACGACGGGCAGACGTGGAGCCCGTTCGTCAAGGTGGCAACTGTCGGTGTGCTCGCGTCGGGCCAACTGCCCAACACGACGTTCCGGGACGGCATCGTGGAGAGCTTCACCGCAAGTCCGACCCATGCCGGACACGCGTACATGGTTTGGGAGGAGTGGGACGGCACGGATATGGACATCCTGTTCTCACAGTCGACCGACGGCGGTGAGACCTGGACTGCCCCGATCAAGGTGAACGACAACAGTGCCGAGCCGACCGATCAGTTCCAACCGACAGTCGCCGCGGGACCCAACGGGGCCGTCGCCGTCGCATTCTATGATCGCCGCCAGGCCTGTCCCAACGAGCCGTGGATCATCGACGAGCACGTCGGCCTGACCAACTTCTGCATCGACGTCTCGCTGCAGGCCTTCAAGGATAGCGGGAACGGCGCCGTGCCGGTGGGCGGTCGTCTGCGCAACGTCCGGATCAACGAATTCACGTGGGATCCGGAGCAGCCGGAGCAGACGATCGAGGGGATCGACCAGATGGCGTGTTCAGCGCACGAGAATCCATGCACCCAGCGTTCCTTCATCGGGGACTACTTCGGGCTGGCGATCTCGGTCAAGAACATCTACGCGCTGTTCGTCTCGACGCGATACCCGTCGACGGTCACCGGTGACGACGGCGGTGCCGTGCATTACCAGGTGCAGGTCCTGGCCACGGTGCCTCGTTCCGTCTTTGGTCGCGGGTACTGACAGGAGGGCTAGAGGGTGTCCGCCATCGCAGAGACGGCGCCATCAAAGGAGGAGTCGAGAGGGATCAGCGTATCCAGGCGCGTCAGCAACAGGATCCGCCGGATCACCGAGTGCTCCGGGGCCACGACGCGGATCCGCTGCTCGCGGCGGCGGAGACGCTCGGCCAGTTCGATCAGCAACTGCACGCCCCGGCTGTCGAGGTAGGTGGTGAGCGATAGGTCCACGACGAGCCCCGCCGCGTCGTTGGGTGCGGCCTCAAACAGCTGCCGGCCGATCTCGGCTGCATTGCTGACGTCGATTTCCCCCTCGACCGCGGCAACGACGATTCCGTTTCTGCGATTCACCGCGACATGCGCCAGCATCTCGGCTCTCACCGTTTCCCGATCCGGCGTCGCATGATGACCGTGGTGCCATCCCTGCCCGGCTGAACATCCACCGTGTCCATCATTTTCTCCATAATTGAGAGCCCCCGACCACGGTAGGCCCCCCTCGCGGGCCGCCACTTGCCCCAGTCCCGAATCGTCACAATTCCGTCGTCGCCCCGGCGCTCCGCCGTCACCTCGATCTCGGCATCCGCTGCCCCATACGCGTGCTCCACGGCATTGCCCGCCGCCTCGCTCACACCCACGGCGAAATCGAAGACGTCCGCAGCCGATGCACTCTGGGCTTCCAGCCAGCGCTGCACCGCCCGGCGGATGTCGCCCACCGAGGCGGGCACGGCGGGGACCCGCAACTGAAGACGGGCCTGGTTGAGGGCCGCGACCCGCAGCGCAAGCAACGCAACGTCGTCGGCGGGCGCCTTGCCGTGCAGAAGCGAGGCGACTACTTGCTCCAGAAGCAGTTCGGGGTCCGCCTGGTGCCATCGTGACAGCGTCGCTTCCAACTGAGCGAGACCCTGGTCGATGCCTTCGCGCTTCACTTCCACCAGGCCATCAGTATAGATGAGGACTGTCGAGCCGAGGTCGAGTTGCACCGATTCATCCACGTACGTCGCCGTCAGCAGCCCTCCCAGCGGGGGAGAGCCGGCGCCTTCGATCCGGCGCACGCGTCCGTCGGCGCTGAGAACGAGTGGCGGCAGATGGCCGGCATTCACATACTGGAGGGTCTGAGAGGCCGGGTCATACACCAGGTAGACCAGCGTGGCCATTTCCCCAAGCTCGATCAACTGATTCAGGCGCCGCGCCACCTCGGCCGGAGGCAAGTCTTCGGTGGCGTAGGCCCGAATGGCATTCCGGAGCTGGCCCATGACCGCGGCGGCGCGCACGCCGCGCCCGGCCACGTCTCCCATCACCATGCCGATCCGCCCGCCCGGGAGCGGCATAACATCGTACCAGTCCCCGCCCACCGCGGCGGCTGTGCCGGGGAGATAGCGCGCGGCGATCAGCACCCCAGGGATGTCCGGCAGCCGCTCGGGAAGGAGGCTGCGCTGAAGCGTCTCCGCGATCTCATGCTCACGTTCATAGAGGCGCACCAGCAGCGCCCCTCGTTCTTCCTCTGCCTGCTTGCGCTCGATGAACTGGCCGATCTGGCTTCCGATCGACGTCATCATATCGAGCAGCAATGTGTCGGGTTCGCGGATCGCATCGCCAAAGAAGCTCATCACGCCGAGGACCTGCTCTCCCGGCTGGAGGGGAAACGCCGCCGCGGAATGCAATCCCGCTGCCCGCGCGAGATCCAGGCGCCGGAATCCGGGATCCTGGGCCAGATCCGCCACCCAATGTGCGCGGGCGTCCTTCCAGACTCGGCCGGAGAGCCCTTCGCCCAACCGAAAGGTCAGGTCGCGCGAATGTCTGCTGAACTCCTCGATCCGCGCGCCTTTAGACCAGGTGTGCGCGCAGCGGAGCAGATCGCCCTCCCGCAGCCAGACCTCCCCGGCCTCGAAGTTCAGGCCCTCACCAATCGCCCGCAGGATCTTCGGACCCGCCGTTTCGAACGTGGCGGACTCCGCAAAGATCCGTGTTACTTCGTGCTGCACGGCGGTGCGGCGTTCTGCCTCTCGGCGCTCGGTGATGTCACGCGCGACGATGAGCAGCCCCGCGATTGTGCCGGACTTGTCGCGCACCAGGCCGCACGAGACGCTCACCGGCACGCGACGCCCCGAGGACAGGTGTAGGTCCAGATCGAGATTGCGCAGGACGCCGTCAGGAGCCCGTTCCAGCAACGCCTTCGGGGTCGCCGGAATCTCCGGCGATGGGGAGATCGCGACGAAGGGCATCCCTGCCAGCGCATCGGTCTCACGACCCAGGAGGTGCCGCGCGGCCGCGTTCGTGCGCTCGATTCGGCCAGCCGTGTCCACGATGACAAGCGCGTCCGCCATCGACTCCACGACGCGCCCAACGAGCTCGCGCATCTCCTCGATCGTCGCTGTGTGACGTTCCAGCTCGACCTGCGCTTCCATGAGCTCGGAGTGGGCCTTCTGCAGGTTGTCGGTCATGTCAGACCAGGCCGCCTGGTCCAGCGCCGCGGCGTCGGGCGTCGAGTCACGCTTCGGGGGCAACTCGTCTACCACCAGGGGTCCTCTCCAGGCACGGAGGTCGTCGCAATCGCCGTGCTGCAGCCGTCGCAGCTCGCACGGGCGATCCAGATCAGGTGGAGTGTGGTGTCAGACACCTATCTTCTACCTTACCATGCCCTGGCCCGGTCGAGCGTGCAGTGGGAGTTTCGCAACTAGTTGTTAGAGGAAAATACGCGCCATCTATGGCAACTGCGCCTGGAATACTGCGATGCTGGGTGCGCTACGGAACGTCCGCGACGATCGTGCGCGTACGCGGTGAGGTCGATCTATCCTCATCGGAGATTCTGCGCCGGTGCATCACGCGCGCACTCACCCGCTCGCCCGCGGTGATCGTGGACATGGGCAGCGTCACCTACGTTGACGGCACCGGCATTCGTGTGCTCGAAGCGATGTCCACGCGCGCCGCGGACGTCTCTCGCCCATTCTGGGTCGTCCCGTCGCGCCAGGTGCGCCGCCTGGTCACAACGCTGCAGATGACCACGCTGCCCATCGCCGACTCCCTCGAAGAGGCAATCGAGCGCGTGACCCCTCCTGACTAGGGAAAATCGGTCGATTGTTCGGCTAACGTCTTGCCCTGCTCAGCGTCCGAACAGGCCGAGCAGGCCGATAATGATCAGGTACAGCGCGACGATGTAGTTCAGCAGGCGTGGTCGGATGAGGATGAGGATTCCGGCGATCAAGGCGATCAACGGCGAGAGGTTGGCGGTAGTAATCGTCATCGACGTCCTCCCTGGATGGTAGAGCGAATGGGGAGAGCCGGTCGGCTCTCCCCATCTGACTTACCTCATCCGGGGCGACGGCTCCTCTGACAGCAGCATGTCGAGGTCGCGCTCGATCTCTGCGCGGGTCTGACCGTACTTCTCCTGGATCTTGCCGACCAACAGATCAACGTTCCCCTCGATTTCGTCAAGCTCGTCATCGGTCAGCTTGCCCCACTGCGTCTTGACTTGCCCTCGGATCTGTCGCCATTTGCCCTCCAGAATATCTCTGTTCATGCCACTCACCCCTTTCGAAGGTCTCTCATACTGGAATTTCCCCCTCGATGTCACTCAGAAACACTGGGGGCGTGTGAGGGCGGCGGGGCGGTCCTAGGCTGCGGATTCGACGAGACGGAGGAACGCGCTGACGACCTGGGGATCGAAGTGCGTGCCGGTCTGCTCGCGGATATGGGCGATCGCCTTCTCCCTGGTCCAGGCGGGACGGTACGGGCGGTCCGAGGTGAGCGCATCCCAGACGTCGGCGACGGCGAAGATTCGGGCGGCCAGCGGAATGTCCTGTCCATGGAGCCCTTGTGGATAGCCCGTGCCGTCCCATTTTTCGTGATGGTAGAACGGAATGTCCAGCGCCTGGCGCAGGTACGGGATGGGCGTGAGCAACTGATTCGCATACACCGGGTGCTTCCGCATGATCACCCACTCCTCGGGCGTGAGCGGGCCGGGTTTCAGGAGGATGTTGTCCGGGATGCCCATCTTGCCAATATCGTGCAGGAGCGCGCCGCGCCGGATGTGCGGCACCTCCCCTTCCGCCACGCCCATCGCCCGTGCCAGCTGCATCGTGAACTCCGTGACGCGCTGCGTGTGGCCTTCAGTCTCTTTGTCACGCAGGTCGAGCGCACGCGACCACCCCTCAAGTGTAGTGTCGTAGGCCAGGGTGAGCTCGACGTTGGCCTGTTGCAGGTCGCGCACCAGGGCGGCGTTGTCGATGGCGATGGCGGCTTGGCCGGCGAGGGCTTCCAGAAACTGCATCCATTCCGAGCCGAACTCCAGGGGACCCCGGTGGAAGACCTCCAGCACGCCTTTCACCTGGCCCTTTGCCAGCAACGGGACGGCGGCGTATCCGATGAACTCCTCGCCCGAGATCAACCCTGCGCGGAGAAATGTCTCGTCCGCCTCCTGCAGGTTGGCGATGCTGACGATGTGCTGTTTGTGCGCCGCCCGGCCTGCGTGGCCTGCGCCAAGGGGGAGCCGTGCACGGGTGATGCCGGTTCCGCGAAATCCCCGACCGGCAGTGTACTCGAGAATCTGGGTATGCGGATCGAGCAGCATCACGGCGGCTGCGTCCACCTGAAGCTGGGAGGTGACCTGGTCGAGCAGCACATTGAGCGTGACCCGGAGATCGAGACTGCCCGTGATCGCCAGGTCGATCGCGCGGAGCGCGCCAAGTTGCTGGAGGCGCCGCTCAGTTTCTGCAAAGAGGCGGGCGTTCTCCAGAGCCGCCGCCGCCTGGTTGGCGTACGCTTGGAAGAGCTCCACGCGCTCGGGGGTGAAGAAGTCAGCCTGATCGCTGCAGACGGCAAGCGCCCCGAAGGGCTGGTCCCGTCTCGTCAGCGGGAACGATGCCACAGCCTTGATGCCTCGCGCGACCAGCCACTCCCGCCAGGGACCTAATCTCCCATCTGACGCGACGTCGGCAACGATCACAGGGAAGCCGCTTCGGATCGCACGGCCCGCCGTTCCGTGTCCCCGCGGGGACTCATCCCACCGGACCTCGATCTGCTCCAATGACGTGTTCTCCTGTGCAGGGTGTATGGAGAGCATGCGGACGAGGCCGTCCGGCTGAGCCTGTCCGATCCAGGCCAGCGATGCGCCGAAGACTTCTACGACGCTCCGCGTGACGCCCGACGCCAGGGTCTGTAGATCTAGGCTCTGAGTCAGCTTCTGCGCCCCCGAGAAGAGCGCTGTGAGAGCTTCCAACTGGCGGAGGACCTGGTCCTCAGCCTGCTTACGCTCCGTGATATCCGTGGAAACGCCAAGCACCTGCCGGCGCG
>JAIBHM010000170.1 GCA_020028535.1 Armatimonadota bacterium
CCCGGCGGATCCTACGCGCTACCTGTTCAAGGGAACATGGGAGAACGTCACCGTGGTTGAGGAACGGATCGTCGTGAAGGGCCGGCGCGATCCGGTCATTCTCCCGGTCCGGATCACCCGCCACGGGCCCATCCTCAACGGCGTGGTGGACGGGCTGCCGCATTTCGTAGCGCTGCGGTGGACGGCGCTGGAGCGTGGAACGCTTCTGACTTCTTTCTCCCGGCTCATGCGGGCGAAGAACTGGAACGAGTTTCGCGACGCGCTCAGGCTGTGGACGGTGCCGGCACAGAATTTTGTCTTCGCCGACCGCGCGGGCAACATCGGCTACCAGCTCCCCGGGCGCATCCCCATCCGCGCAAAAGGAGACGGGCTGCTTCCTGTGCCGGGATGGACGGGCGAGTACGAATGGACCGGGGAGATCCCGTTCGAGCAGCTGCCGTCGTGGTTCAACCCGGCCCGCGGCTACATCGTCACGGCCAACAACCGTATCGCGCCGGAACGATACCGGTACTTGCTCGCGCACGAATGGGATCCGGGATTCAGAGCGAGCCGGATCGAGGCCGGGCTTATGGCGAAGCCGAAGGTCGGGACGGAAGACGTACAACGGATTCAGATGGACGTGGCGTCGCTGCCGGCGCGCGCCATCGTGCGGGCGTTGAGTACTGTGCGTATCGCGGAGGAACCGGCCGCATCGCTGCTGGCTGAGTTGACCGCGTGGGACGGCGTGCTGAGTCCGGACAGCCGGCCCGCGGCGATCTACGAAGTCTTCCGCGTCACCCTGCCCGCACTCATCTTCAAGGACGTCCTCGGAGCAGACCTGTTCGAGAAGTACATGGGGCGCTCGGACGCATGGACGCTGACTATCATGCGCCTGCTGGGCGAGCCACGATCCCCATGGTGGGGCCCGGACGGCCGGGAAGCGATTGTGGCAAAAGCACTGGCGCAGGCCAACGAGGTGCTGACGCAGCGCCTGGGCTCAGACCGCAGCACATGGGCATGGGGCAGACTCCACGTCATGCGGTTTGAGCATCCCATCGGGCGCGTGCCGGCGCTCGGCTGGATCTTCAATGCTACCGCGCCTGCGACAGGAGGCGACGCGTACACCGTCAATAACGCGGGATTCAGCCCTGAGACGTTCCGGCAGATCGTCGTCGCGTCGTACCGGCAGATCATCGACCTGGGCGATTTTGACCGCTCGGTCAGCATCCACACCACGGGCCAGAGCGGACTGCCGTTCCACCCTCACTACAAGGACTTTGTGCCGATGTGGGCCACCGGGCAGTACCATCCGATGCTGTTCTCCCGCGCCCGGATCCAAGAGGCTGCGAAGAGTACGCTGACACTCACCCCGCGCTGAAAGGGCGCGGCGCTGAACGATCGCCGATATAGGGCCGTCGCCAGAGAATCGATGAAAGCCGCCGGGAATGTCAGCTTCTTCGTGGAGTGGGTTCTCGGGCACACCCTCGCTTTCTACCCAAGCAATATTCTCAGCGCACAGATCGGTAGATACGTGCGTATCGCGATTTGGCCCGGCTTCCCGGACCCGCCAGTACGCGCGGTAGCGATCATCGTCAGTGCCCTCGTGGAAGGGATCTTCTATGGCCTGGCGATCGGAATTATTCAATACATCATCCTCGCCAGGCACGGCGTCAATGTTAAAGGATGGGCCTTTGACAGCGCGGCTGGCTGGGGGGTAGGTCTAATGCTTTCAGCCCTTGCGGGTGTGCCCAAACAACCATTTGTCGCGGGCGCATTTGCCACACTTGGCGAGGTCAGCGGGATCGGTTTGGCGGCAGGGTTGCAGAGCAGGCGTTTGCAAGCCTTTGCACCATCTGCACGACGCTGGTGGCTCACCTATCCAGCCGCCTGGTTGATCGCTGTGATTTTTGCCGGAATTCTTCAAACCATTATCCAGGTGACTGCCGCCAACCGAATTGGTGGTTTGACTGTGCCGCTTATTCTCGCCGGGATTAGCGGCGATTTCGTCTTCGGCATTATTTCGGGCAGATCGCTTATGCGAATCGTCCCTCTTTTGTCAACCGCCCAAAAGAGAAGCTGACCCGGACCGCCCAACGTGAAACCTCCGTGCTCTTAGCACATCGCGGGGTTGTGTCGGGGAGGCGAGACCAGGGCGTCATGCGGCAACTAGGTCCCCACCGAGTTGTGTTCGGTGATCCGCATGGACTATGCTGAACAATTGAAGAAATGATGCGACGGCTCCGAAAAGTAGCGGTTCTGGGTTCCGGCGTGATGGGCGGGGCGATTGCCGCGCACCTTGCCAACGCGGGTGTCCCCGTGCTGCTCCTCGACATCGTCCCCGGCGAACTCACGGAGGAGGAGCGACGTCGGGGATTCACCCCCAACGACATGCCGGTGCGCAACCGCATCGCCGCGGCGGGCAAGGAACGCACGCTCCGGGCGAATCCCGCCGCCCTCTTCACGCCCGCCCGGGCGAGCCTGGTCACCGTCGGAAACTTCGAGGACCACCTCAAGGAGATCGCGGACGCCGACTGGGTGATCGAGGCGATCGTCGAAGACCTGGCGATCAAGCAGCAGCTGCTGGAGCGTGTCGAGAGGCACTGGCGCGAGGGCATCGTGGTCAGCACCAACACGTCGGGGCTCCCGGTCGCGCAGATCTCGGGCGGGCGCGGGAGCGCCTTCCGCCGCCACTTCCTCGGCACACACTTCTTCAATCCGCCGCGGTACCTGAAGCTGCTCGAGATCATCCCATTGCCGGAGACCGACCGCGCCGTCGTGGAAACCGCAACCTACTGGGGTGAGCGGCAACTGGGCAAGGGGATCGTCTACGCTCACGACCGGCCCAATTTCATCGCCAATCGCATCGGCAGCTACGGATTTCGCAGGGCCGTCCACCTGATGCTGGACCTCGGCCTCACGATCGAGGACGTGGACGAACTCACGGGCCCGTTGATCGGCCGGCCGCGGAGCGCCACCTTCCGCACCACCGACCTGGTCGGACTCGACACCGCCATTGCCGTCTCAGAGAACTCATACCGCAACCTGTCCGACGATCCGGAGCGCGACGTCTTCATCGTGCCGGATCTCTTTCGCGAGATGGCCCGCCGCGGCTGGCTGGGCGAGAAGAGCGGGAGCGGGTTCTATAAACGGGTTGATGGAGAGATCTACGCGCTCGACCATAGAACGATGGAGTACCGGCCCCGGCAGAAACCCAAACTCAGCAGCATCGAGGCCGCGCGGCTGATCGAGGATCCGGCGAAGCGCCTGCGCCAGATTCTCTCGGCGCCGGATAAGGCCGGCCAGTTTCTCTGGCAGCTGACCAGCAGCATTCTCTCCTACGCGGCGAAACGCGTGCCCGAGATTGCCGATGACGTGGTGAACGTGGACCGCGCGATGAAGTGGGGATTCGCGTGGGACGCCGGGCCATTCGAGACCTGGGACCTGCTGGGCGTTGCAGAGCTCGCCACACGGCTGGAGGGCGAGGGCCGGGAGGTGCCGGACCTGGTCCGCTCCGTCCTCACGCAGGGGGAGGGCCGCTTCTATCGCAAGCGCAACGGCGCGGATGAGTTCTTCGATGTGGCGACCAGGACGTATGCCTCGGTGCCGGAGCGGCCCAACGTCGTGCTGTTGCCGAAGCTCAAAGAGCAGGGACGCACGGTGGCGGCGAATCCGGGCGCCAGCCTGCTGGATCTGGGCGACGGCATTGCGTGCCTGGAGTTCCACTCGAAGATGAACACGCTCGGCGAGGACACGCTGCGGATGATCCACCGCAGCCTGGACGAAGTGCGCAAGGGCTTCGACGGCCTGGTCATCGGCAATCACGGGCCGGAGTTCTCGGCGGGCGCGAACCTGGTGTTGATGCTCATGGAGGCGCAGGAAGGCAACTGGGACGACATCGCCATGGTCCTCCGGCAGTTCCAGCGATTGAATCTCACCATCCGCTACTTCGAGAAGCCGGTCGTGGCGGCGCCCTTTGGCCGGACGCTGGCAGGCGGGTGCGAGATCTGCCTTCCCTGCGCGCGGGTGCAGGCCGCGGCGGAGACCGACCGAGATGGTGCGGCGCGCGGTATCGCGGGTGCCGGCAGGCGTGGATGCCAATGTGTTCCCCATGGTACGGTTCGCCTTCGAGACGATCGCGCTGGCCAAGGTGTCCATGTCGGCCGAAGAGGCCTTTGGCCTCGGCTACCTGCGCGAGGGCGACGGGATTTCCATGAACGGCGACCACCTGCTGGCAGATGCCAAGGAAGTCTGCCGATCGCTGGTGCGCGCGGGATACCGGCCGCCCTTGCGCCAG
>JAIBHM010000171.1 GCA_020028535.1 Armatimonadota bacterium
GGGTGCCGCCAGTTGATCTCAGCGTCGGTCAGGCCGTCGACGGCCTTGACCATGTCGTCATGCAGCAGATTGATTGTTTCGACAAACGCACGGGCCTGCGGATCCATGGATCACCTCGCGGGGAGAAGATCGCCAGCCTCAAGAATACTCCATCCATGAGCCTGAAGGCATCCGCAGATCGCGTCCCGCGGCGACGGGTCACGCTCGAGGCCGGCACCACGTTTGAAACCACCTTCGTGAGCGGCCGGCACGTCAACCTGATGGTCGCTGTGCGACCGCCGGGGTATCACTCACGGCCCCACGCCCACGACGCGGAGCAGCTGAACTACGTGCAGGACGGCGAGGTCTGGTTCTTCGTCAGGGAGCGCGGCTACCACCTCAAGCAGGGCGACTTCTTCCGCGTCCCCATTGGCGCCGTGCACTGGATGTGGAATCGCAGCGTACGGCCGCTCGTGTTGATTGAAGCCCACTCACCGTCGATGACGGACGACCCGCTCTTCTCCTCGTTTGCAGTGCGTCTCTTTGATACCGAAGAGGACACGTGGCTCCCGGAGTCGCCGGTCAACCGGATGGTCGATGATGTCGATCCGGAGCCGGTCGAAGAGAAGTATCCCGATCCGAATGCCGCCGGCGAGCCCTGATCGGCCGAAACAATTCTTTGCGCTTCCTGACCGCTAAGGACGATACCCGAGCAGCGGCCAGTAGAAGAATGCGGCGAACCAGGTGAGCGCGAGCAAGACGAGTGAGGCCGGCAGGCCGGCCCGCATGTAGTCCCGGATGGTGTAATACTCGTAGCCGATCGTGATCATCCCGGTCGGCGTTTGCGTCGGCAAGAGGAACCCCGGCCCGGCCGTCATCACCACCACCATCCCCGTCCACAACGGGCTGAGCCCCCATCCCTTCGCCAGCGTAAACGCGAGCGGCAGCGCCGCGGCAATCATGCCGAGGTTGTTCACGAAGCCGACTCGTATGAGCAGCACGAGCGGCGCGACAATCATCGCCACCGCGTACGGCGACGGCTGCGCCACCATCCCCAGCGTCCCCGCGGTCAGCCACGCGCCCGCGCCCGAACGCTCGAGGGCATTGGCGAGCGCGAGCGACACGCCGAACAGAATGATGACGTTCCAGCGGACCGCGCCCATCGCCCGCTCCCAGCTCAACACGCGCACGCCGGGCATCAGCAGCGCGATCGCGCCGATCATGCCGGCCTGCGGCGTCGTCACGCCCCACCGCGGCCCGAACACCCACAGCAGGAAGATCACCACAAAGACCACCAGCATCTTCCCCTCGGAGCGAGACAGCGCGCCCATCCTCCGCAGTTCTTCAGCCACATACTCTGCGCCGGCGCTGAGCTCACCGCGCTCTGACGGGAAGAGCCACAGCAGCATCCTCCACGTCACGAGAACGAAGACGACCACAAGCGGGAAGAACGCCAGGAGCCACGCCGGATAGGTCCACCGCGCGTTGATCAGGTTCTCGAACGCACCCGCCGCATAGACGGTCGCTCCCGCGGCCGTCATCACCCCGATGCCGGCCATGATCGAGGCGTACGAGGCGCCGATCAACATCGCCTTCGCAAACCGCGATGAGGGCTGGATGCGCGCTGCCTCGATGATCCCGAGCACGACCGGCACGATCATCGAGGTCCGCCCGGCCGCGGTCGGTACCATGAACGAGAGCACAACCACAGCTCCCAGCAGCGCGAGCAAAACCATCGCCGGTCGATCCCCTGCCCGGTGCAGCAGGGCGAGAGCGATCCGCCGGCCCAATCCCGTATCCGCCATCGCCTGCGCCAGGATGAACGTCACGACGAGCAGCCAGATGAACTCGGTGCCGAATCCGGCTACGGCCTGCTCGAAAGACATCACGCCGAGCACAGAGATGAGCGTAACGATGAGCAGCCCCGTCAGCGACGGATCCTGGACGCCGCTCGCCCAGAACACGATCGCGGAGAGCAAACCGGCCAGCGCGAACGCGCCGCCGCGCGAGAGGTCCTGAGGAAGCGGCGCGACCGCGGCGACGGCGAACGCCCCGATGAAGATCGCCCAGGGAACCCGTGTCCAGGAGGGACGAGTGACGACGGGCTCGTCTTGCGGCAGCCGGGACTCCGAGACGGCGGGCATCAGATGGAGTTCATCAATCGGCGGCTCAGATAGCGCGCACCAATCCGCCGTCTACGAGAACGGTTTGGCCCGTGATATAGCTCGCCCGTGGCGAGGCCAGGAAGACGATCATTGCAGCGACCTCTTCGGGATCGCCGTGGCGCCCGACCGGCACGCCTTCTGCGTCGTCCGCCAGAGCCCGCTCAAGCGGGACGCCCTGCCTCTCTGCCTCAGCGGCCAGTCGTTCACGCCGCCTGGCCGAGAGGACGCGTCCGGGCGCGACGCAGTTGACGGCGATCCCCAGCGGCGCGAACTCACCCGCGAGGCTGCTTGTCAGATTGACCAGCGCCGCTTTCGCGGTGTTGCTCAGAGACTGGCCGAGTTGCGGCTGTTTGCCCGATGCCGCGCCGAGCAGGACAATGCGGCCTCCGGACGGGACATGAGGTGCGGCGAGACGGACTAAGCGCACGGCCGAGAAGAAGTCGACCTCGAATGCCTCGCGCCAGCTGGCCTCCGTCAGGTCGAGGAAGGCCCCGCGGAACCCGCGACCCACCGCGTGGATCACCGCGTCGAACCGGCGCAGTCGCTCGAGGGCCTCGCGCACCGCGCGTTCCGCCTGCGCCTGGTCGGTCAGGTCCGCCCCGATCTCCACCGCCTCGCCGCCGTGGGCGCGAACCGCCTTCCCCGTGGACCGCAGCGCGTCCGCATCCCGCCCGATCAGGGCCACGCGCGCCCCTTCGGCGCCCAGCAGCTCCGCGGCGGCGCGCCCGATGCCGCGGGTACCGCCCGCCAGCAGCACGCTTTTCCCTTTGAGCTGGAGATCCATGAGCTTACGGGGATGGAGACGGAGCCACCACTGCCCTGGCCCGGCGATCGTCGCGGGCCTGCCGGACGATCGGCCACACCAGCGTAAGAAGGGCGAAGACCAGCAGCGCGGCAGAGATCGGGCGCGTGAAGAACACCCAGGGGTTGCCGAGTGAAATCAACAAGGAACGGCGCAGGTTGGCTTCCACTATGAACCCGAGCACCAGGCCCAACACCATCGCGAGAATGTTGAACCCGTAGCGCCGCATCCCGAATCCGATCAAGCCGGTGATGAGGACGACCCACACTTCGAACATCCGGTTGCTGATCGCGTACGCGCCGACCAGCACGAGCGCCATGATACCAGCGTACAGGAGCGGCGGCCGCACGTTGACGATGGCGATCGACGGGCGCAGGGCGAGGTATCCGAGCACCAGCATCATCACGTTGGCAATCAGCATGCCCACGAACAGGCCGTAGACGATCTCTGGCGTTCGCTCGAAGAGCTGCGGGCCCGGCCGGATACCGTGCAGCAGCATCGCCGCCAGCATGATCGCCGCGCCATTGCTGCCGGGGATGCCGAACGTCAGCAGGGGGATCATCGCGGTGCCGGTGACGACGTTGTTGGCCGTCTCCGGCGCGGCAACTCCTTCCAACGACCCGTGACCGAACTCTTCGGGGTGCTTCGACCAGCGCTTGGCCTCGTTATAGGAGATGAATGCCGCGATGGCACCGCCGCCGCCCGGGAGCAGCCCCTCGATCGTGCCCATCACAATGCCGATGAACGTGGCGACACGCAGCCGCCAGAGCTCCAGCAGCGTCGGCAGATCGGTCGTGAATTTCCCGCGGATGCGTTCCCAATCCACGCCGTGGGCAAAGCGCTCGAAGATCTCGGAAACCGCAAACAGGCCGATCATGCCCGCGACGATCTCCACGCCGCCGAGGAGGTCGATGGTCCCAAACGTGAAGCGCGGCGTCCCGGAGAACGGATCGGTGCCGGCGGTAGCGATGATCAAGCCGAGCACCGCGGAGACGGCGCCTTTCACCAGGTCGCGCCCAACGAAGCTGCTGATCAGGGCCAGGCCGAAGATGCCCAGCGCGAAG
>JAIBHM010000172.1 GCA_020028535.1 Armatimonadota bacterium
TGCTCGTGTACAAGACGCCGCTCGGCTATGAGCTGCGCATGGTCGGCGCAAACCTCGACTTCGCCCGTTACGGCGGCATCAACGAGCGCCGCGTGATCATGCTCTCGATGGCGCTGGCCGGCATCCCCGCTGCGCTGGCGGGCGCGCACCTGGCGATGGGCGTCCACCAGCGGCTGCTCCTGAACATCTCGCTTGGCCTCGCATTTGAGGGACTGGTCGTAGCCCTGATGGCCGGGAACCATCCGTTGATCGTCCCGTTCGCCGCGCTGCTCTACTCCTATCTGCGCATCGGCGGCGACATCATGGAGCGCACCGCGGCGGTCGGCTCGGACATCGTGCGGGTGATCCAGGCGACGATCATTCTGTTCATCACGGCAGAATTGCTGGTGGGATTTGCAAGACGCCGCCAGGCCCGGAGGATCGCCCATGCCGCTGGGTGAGGTGCTGGCCGGCATCTTTTCGGTGACGCTCGCGGCCGGTGTGCTGCGCGTGACGACGCCGATCCTCTTGCCCGCGCTGGGGGGCTTGATCTCCGACCTGGCCGGCGTCATCAACATCGCCCTCGAAGGCACGATGCTGCTGGCGGCGTTCGTGGGCGTCGTCGTGAGCGCCTACACGCATAGCGCCTGGCTGGGACTCGCCGCGGCGCTCGCGGCGGCCGCAATCTTCTCGCTGATCCTCGCCTTCGTGCACCTCGACCTGAAGGCGGACCTGATCCTGGCCGGCATCGCCATGAACTTCCTCGCCAGCGGCGGCACCGTCTTCGTGATGTACAGCCTCACCGGCGACAAAGGCACTTCATCGGAGCTCGCCAGCCTGACGATGCCGTACGTGCACGTGCCTATCCTGCAGAGCATCCCTGTGCTCGGCCCCATCCTGAGCGGCCAGAACCTGATCGTGTACGTGGCGTTTCTGATGGTCGCCCTGGTGTGGGTGTTTCTGTACCGCACGGTGTGGGGGATGCACCTCAGGGCTGTCGGCGCGAATCCCGATGCTGCGGCAACGGCCGGGATCGACGTCCGCCGCACCCGCTACCAGGCCCTCGTGCTCAGCGGCCTGCTCGCCGGACTGGGCGGAGTGCACATGAGTATGGGCTACCTGCAGCTCTTCCAGCGCGACATGACGGCGGGCCGCGGTTTCATCGCGCTCGCGGCGGTGTTCCTGGGCGGGCGGCATCCGGTGGGGACGATGTTTGCGGCGCTGCTCTTCGGGGCGGCCGACGCCCTGGCCAATCAACTGGGATCGCTGCGGATCCCACCCCAGTACGTGCAGATGATTCCCTACGTCGTCACCGTCGTCGCACTCGCGGCGTACGCCATCGCCCAGCAGCGCGCCGTCATGCAGCGACAGCGGCGTCTCCAGGTGCGCCAGGCGGCAAGTGACTAACAGCGCGCGCCTCGTCATCCGGAACGTCACCGCCGTCGACCCAGGGGGGACGCACACGACCATCCTGCATAACCGGGACATCCTCATCGAAGGGAACCGCATCAGCCGGCTCACCGCCGCCGGCCAGACGCACGCCGCCGAGGCCGGGTACATCATCGACGGCACGGGCATGGTGGCCCTCCCCGGACTCATCAACACACACGCGCACCTCGCCATGGTGCTCTTCCGCGGGGCGGCCGAGGACGTCACGATCGGGTCCTGGTTCAACGACTTCATCTGGCCGATGGAAAGCAACCTCGCACCCGACGACGTCTACTGGGGCGCGATGCTGGCCGCCGCGGAGATGATCGAGAGCGGCGTCACGACCGTCGCCGACCACTACTTCATGATGGATGCGGTTGCGGAGGCGATGGCTTCCAGCGGCCTCCGGGCGCACCTGGCGCCGACGCTCTTCGGCCGGGATCTCCGGGCGGAACTCAACGCGAGCGCTGAAGTCATCTCACGCCGGCAGGGGGCGGGCGACGGACGGATTCGCATGTGGCTCGGGCCGCATTCCACATATCTCTGCCCGCCGGAGTTCCTGCGCGAGGTGGCGGCGGAAGCAAAGCGCACCGGCCTGGGGGTGCACGTCCACGTCTCCGAGACGGCCGAGCAGGTGCAGGCCAGCCTCACAGCCCACGGGCTCACGCCGCCGGCGCACATGGAACAACTCGCGCTCATGGCCGTGCCGATGATCGCGGGCCACGCGGCGCACGCGACGGAGGGCGACATTGCGATCTTCGCGCGCCACGGCGTCGGCGTGTCGCACTGCCCCAAGACATTTCTCAAGCTCGCCGCCGGGATCGCGCCGGTTGTGGCGATGCGGCAGGCGGGAGTGGCGGTCGGATTGGGCAGCGACGGCGCGGCCAGCAACAATACGATCGACATCTTCGAGCAAATGCGTCTGGCCGCGGAGCTGCAAAAGCACGAGCAGAAAGACGCGACTGTGCTAAAGCTTGACGACGCGCTGGCGATGGCCACAGTCGAGGGCGCGCGCGTGGTGCGACAAGAACAGGAAATCGGCCGGCTCGCCCCAGGCTATCTCGCCGACGTCATCCTGGTGCGCATGGATGGCACGCACATGCAGCCGGTGCATGACGTGCGGGCTGCGCTGGTGTACTCGGCGCGCGCCTCGGATGTAGACACCGTCATCGTGAACGGGCAGGTGCTGATGGAAGGCCGAAGGCTGCGGACGATCGACAAGGCACAGGTGCTCAAAGAAGTCACTGGCCGAGCGAACCGGCTTGCGGAGAAAGGGCACGGCCGGAGACTCGCCGAGTAC
The DNA here is from genome assembly GCA_020028535.1 of Armatimonadota bacterium. Taxonomy (GTDB): domain Bacteria; phylum Sysuimicrobiota; class Sysuimicrobiia; order Sysuimicrobiales; family Kaftiobacteriaceae; genus Kaftiobacterium. Next base: position 2,708 of record JAIBHM010000172.1, read on the forward strand.
CCAGTCTAGACCGTCTTGGGTCAAGGTCTGATGCCACGGTGCTGAAGGTCCGAACCGCGTTTGGCCGGCTCTCCGCAACTGGGTCCGGACCCAGTTGATGTTAGACGGCGATTATGACCAACTTGGGCTATTGACAAGTTCCTAGAGAGACTCAGAAACTCGCAAAGCGTTCTTCCTGAATGCCTCTCACAGGTGCAAGGATCGCCCAGGATTGCTTTAGGCCGAACAGCCCCGGAGCAAAGAGATTCGCGCGAACCCGAAGCCCACACGGCCATTCCTGAGGGGAACAAAATCGCCATGTTACTATCTGGGCCATGAATACACAGGTCCTCTCTCTTGCAGGTCAGCTATCCAATCAGGAAGTCGTCGCACGAGTGAAACGGCTTGCCCAGCAGGAGCGGGAGGCGACTGCGGCCCTCATCGCGCACCTCGCCATACTGGACGAGCGACAGCTATACCTGGCGGAAGGCTGTGCGTCGACATTCACCTACTGCGTGCAGGTTCTCCATCTCTCCGAGTATGCCGCCTACAGTCGTATCGAGGCCGCACGGGCAGGGCGGAAATACCCCATCATCCTCGACCTGCTCGGCGATGGGTCCGTGAATCTCACCACCGTAGGATTGCTGGTCCCGGAGCTCACGCCTGAGAACCATCTCGACCTCCTTGAGAGCGCTAAGCACAAGAGCAAGCGGCAGGTCCAGGAACTCTTGGCGCAACTGCGACCCCAGCCGTCGGTGCCGTCGTCCATTCGCAAGCTCCCAACGCCAACCCCCGCGGCTGAGAATCCTGGGCCCGACCTGCCGCCGCTTTCGCCCGCATTGTCTCCAGCGGACACACAAGCCCCAGCGCGCAGGCCTGTCATCGCCCCGCTGGCACCCCAGCGGTACAAAGTGCAATTCACGGCGAGTGCGGAGACAAACGCGAAACTCCTGCAAGCCCAGGAACTGCTGCGTTCCCAGATCCCGGATGGAGATGTGGGTGAGGTCATCGATCGAGCCTTGACAGCGCTCCTCAAGGACCTGACAAAACGAAAGTTCGCCGCCACGGATCGCCTCCACGAGACCATCGAGCGTCCCCGCAGCAGCTACGGCGTAGTCCCCCGGTCACGTCACATCCCGGCTCAGGTCAAGCGGAAGGTGTGGACGCGCGACGGTGGGCAATGTGCCTTCGTGGCTCCTGACGGGCGCCGCTGTACGGAGCGGGTGTTCCTCGAGTTCCATCACGTCGTGCCCTATAGTGCAGGCGGAAAGGCTACAGTCGAGAACATCCAGC
>JAIBHM010000173.1 GCA_020028535.1 Armatimonadota bacterium
CTGATCCTGGTGCACACCGTGCTCACCCTGCCGTTCTCCATCCTCATCCTGACGCTGTATTTCCGCACGATCCCTCAGGAGATCGAGGAAGCCGCGCAACTGGACGGCGCACCGCGGGGAACGGTGCTGCGGCGGATCGTCCTGCCCCTTGCGCTGCCGAGCTTGGTCGGGACCGGTCTCTTTGCGTTTATGATGTCGTACAGTGAGTTCTTGTTCGCGCTGCTGGTGACGAGCTCGGCGCACGCGCGGACGCTGCCCGTGACGCTGGCCTCCATCGTGCAGAACCCGGACGTCACCTGGAGCCTGCTCAGCGCGGGAACCACGCTCGCGATTCTGCCCGCGCTGATCCTGGTGTGGCCCATCTGGCGTTACATGGTGCGCGGGCTCGTCAGCGGCGGGGTGGCGTGAAGCGTTCGACCAGGGGGTGACGTGTGGCAGAACGTGACGGCGTGCTGTGGGAGGAGATCGGATGGGTCGACCTGGAGGAGTACCTGCGCCGTGATGACCGTGCCATCTTCCCCGTGGGCTCCTGCGAGCAGCACGGGCGGCACCTCTCGTTCGCGACCGACTACCTCATTCCCACGGAGATCGCCCGGCGCGTCAGCGCCCGCACCCGCGTGGCTGTGACGCCGACGCTGTGCTTTGGCATGTCCGTGCACCACATGGAGTTTCCGGGAACGATCTCGCTCTCCGCGGACACCTTCGTCGCCGCGGTGCGCGACATCGTGGAGAGCCTCTTCCGGCACGGCTTTCGACGGCTCATGATCCTGAACGGGCACGGCGGCAACATCGCCCCGATCGGCACCGCGCTCCCGCCGCTGCTGGACCGCCATCGTGACCTCCGCATCAAGGTGGGGCACTGGTGGGTGGATGCGAAGGTGCAGAGCGTATTGCGGGAGCTCTTCGGAGACGTGGAGTACCACGCGGCCGTCGGGGAGACGTCGGCCATCATGGCCATCCGTCCCGGCATCCCGAAGATGGAACGCGCCGCGCATTCCCCATGGGTCGAGGGCATCGAGGCGAAAGGCCCGCGCCACTGGAAGACCTTCTTCCCGCACGGATCAACCGGAGTTGATCCCGCAAAGGCCTCTCCACGCATCGGCGAGCGTCTGCTCGATGCCGCCGTTGACCGCTTCACCAGAGAGATAGAGGACTGGTCTGACCTCTAGGGAAACGGGCATGCCAGCACCTGTGGACACCCGTGGCACGTCCACCGTGAAGTGCCCCGCATGCGGTTCCGAGGTTCCGCGCGATCGCCTTCGGACCAACCTCTACGTGTGTCCGTCCTGCAAAGGGTACCTGAACATGCCCGCCCGTAATCGTATTGAGATGCTGGCCGACCCGCGCTCGTTCCGCGAGGTCGACCGCGGGCTCGTGTCGGTGGACCCGCTGCGCTTCACGGACCAGCGTTCCTACCGGGAGCGGCTGGCTGAGGCGCGCGCGCGCACGGGGTTGCGCGAAGCGGTCGTCGTGGGGCAGGCGCGGATTGAAGGCCGGCGGATTGTCCTGGGCGTGTTCGATTTCGAGTTCATGGGCGGCACCATGGGCTCGGTCGTGGGGGAGAAAGTCGCGGACGCGTTCGAGTACGCGGCCCGACGACGTCTGCCGGTGGTCATCGTCTCCGCGAGCGGCGGCGCCCGCATGCAGGAAGGCATGCTCTCGCTCATGCAGATGGCCAAGACGGCCGCGGCCGTGGGTGAATACGACCGGGCGGGGCTGCCCTTCATCTCGGTCCTCGCCAATCCTACCTTCGGCGGCGTGGCGGCGAGTTTTGCATCGCTGGGCGATGTCGTGATCGCAGAACCGAAGGCGCAGGTGGGGTTCGTCGGGCCGCGCGTCATCGAGATGACGTTGGGCGTGCAACTTCCCCCCGAATCCCATCACGCGGAGTTTCTCTTCCGCTCAGGGATGATCGATCTCATCGTTCCCCGTGAGGACCTCCGCGCCGCGGTCGCCTACCTGATCGGACATCTGAGTCCCGCACCGGGCGGACGCGGGACGCGAGCGCAACGGCGCCGCACACCCAGACGCCCGAAGGGCATCGAAACGACGCAGCCGTGGGAAACCGTGCTGCTGGCGCGCCATCCAGACCGGCCCACCGCCCTGGATTACATCGACCGGTTGTTCACGAGGTTCGTCGAGCTGCACGGCGACCGGTACTTCGGCGACGATCCCGCAATCGTCACCGGCCTGGGCGAACTGGGAGACCAGGCGGTGATGGTCGTCGCCCACGAGCGCGGGCGCACGCCTGAAGACCAGGCGTTCCGCCGCCGCGGCATGGCGATGCCCGAAGGGTATCGCAAGGCATTGCGGATGATGCACCTCGCCGCGAAGTTCTCGCTGCCGGTGATCACGATGATCGATACGCCCGGCGCATATCCAGGCTATGAGGCGGAGCAGCGCGGAATCGCGCAGGCCCTGGCGCGCAACCTTCAGGAGATGTCGGTGCTCCCCACGCCGATCGTGAGCGTGGTGATTGGGGAGGGCGGGAGCGGCGGGGCGCTGTCACTGGGTGTCGCGGACCTGGTGCTGATGCTGGAGCATGCGATCTACTCGGTCATCTCGCCGGAAGGCGCGGCGGCGATCCTCTGGCGGGATGCTGGGAAGGCCGCAGAAGTCGCTCAGGCGCTGAAGATCACCGCGGCCGACCTGCTGCGCCTGGGGATCATCGACGAAATCGTGACGGAACCTCCGGGTGGCGCTCACGCCGACCATGAGCTTGCCGCCGAACTGCTGCGCGCCGCGCTGACCCGCGCCGTGGCTAAATTGCGCCGGTTGTCGCGTCCTCTACTCCTGCGCCGGCGCGCGCGCAAGTACCGCCATATCGGCCGTGTGGGAGTGTACTGGCGTCAAGTCGTGCGCACGGAGATGCAGGACCTGCTGGAGGGACTGGAGCAGCGCCTGTTGCGCCGCGAGCCCGAGGGCGACGGCGCTGCACGCAAACAGGAGGCCACGCCGCCTACCCGGAAAGGTAGTGCAAATCGCGAGGGGGGGTGAGGGGACGCGACCGCCAGTCTAGAAACCACGGTCTCGTGCAAAGGGGGAATGGATTGTGGCTGAACGTGCTCCACAGGCATACCTGCCTCAGGACCGTCCGCCCTACGGCGCGATGGTCAGTCTCGGATTTCAGCATGTGCTCACGATGTTCCCTGCCACCGCCCTTGTCGCGCTCCTCACCGGATTCGATGTCGGCGTGACGCTGTTCGCTTCAGGCCTGGCGACCGTGATCGCGCTGGTCGGCTCCGGGATGCGCATTCCAATGTATTACGGCAGCAGCTTCAGTTACATTGCCGCGATTCGCGGCGTCACCGCGCCGGGCGGAACCCTGAACCCGGCGATGGTCCCGATAGCCCAGGTGGGCATCGTCGGCACGGCACTCGTCAACGTTATCGCCGGATTCATCGTGCGGGCAGTCGGAAAAGCCAAGCTCGATCGCGTGTTGCCACCGGTCGTCACCGGCTGCGTGGCAGTCGTCATCGGTATTGCGCTGGGCAAGGTTGCGCTCGACATGGCCACGGGCGTGTGCTGTGGCGGGGCGCGAAGCGATTGGTGGACGGTCGCGCTCGTCACACTCCTGGCGACCATCGTCTTCTCCGTGTATCTTCGCGGGCGCGGGCTGCTCGGCATGCTGCCGGTGCTGCTCGGCGCCATCGGCGGTTACTTCGTGGCGCTCGTGTTCACAGACCTGGTGAGCTTCAAAGCGGTCACTGAGGCCGCGTGGATCCGCACGCCGAAGTTCAGCATGCCGGCGTTCGGCGATCCGAAGGCGTGGGCCACGATCTTCGCGATCGCGCCCATCGCTATCGCCACGATTCCCGAGTCCACCGCGCACCTCTACCAGATCAGCCTCTACATCGACCGCGTCGCGGAATCCATGCGGCGGGCGAAACTCGAGATCAAGAAGCTGGTCGGCCTGAACCTGATCCTGGACGGGGTGGGGGATGGGATCAACGGGCTGCTCGGCGGGTGCGC
>JAIBHM010000174.1 GCA_020028535.1 Armatimonadota bacterium
GATCACCAGCGCGAGCGTGCCGTGCTTGAGCTCGCCCGCGGCCAGCGCCTCGGAGTGGACGTAGGAGATCTCCTTCAGCTTGAGTGAGCCTTCCATCGCTACCGCGTAGTCGAGCCCGCGGCCGATGAAGAATACGTGCTCGGACATCGCCAGACGCTCGGCCAGCTCGCGCACCTCGTCCTCGCGGTTGAGCACTTCCTGCGCCTTCGCCGGCAGCATCTTCATCTTCCGGATCATGGCCGAGGCCGTCTCCGGTGTGAGCGTGCCGCGCCGCAGGGCGAGGTCGAGGGCCAGCATCTGGAGCCCCACGAGCATCGTGATGTAGGCCTTGCTGCTGGCCACCGCGATTTCAGGACCGGCACGGATATACAGCACGTCTTCAGCGGCGCGGGAGAGCGTGCTGCCGATGACGTTGGTCACCGCCAGCACTCGTGCGCCGCGCTGCCGGGCTTCCCTCACGGCGGCCAGCGTGTCCGCCGTCTCGCCGGACTGGCTGATCGCGATGGCCAGGGCGTCAGGAGCGACGAGCGGATCCCGATACCGCAGCTCGCTTGCGAAGTCCGGCTCCACAGGGATCTTCGCCCAGTGTTCGATCAGCCAGCGGCCTACGAGGCCCGCGTGATAGGCCGTCCCGCAGGCCGTGATCCAGACCTTCTGCAGCCGGCCGATCTGTTCAGTCGTGTAGGCGACGCCGTCCAGCTCGACCTTCCCCTCGGCGTCCAGGCGCCCCATCATGGTATCCTGCAGCGCCTGCGGCTGCTCATGAATCTCCTTGATCATGAAGTGCGGGAAGCCGCCCTTCTCCGCCATCTCAGCGTTCCACGTGATCCGCTGCCGGCGCTTGCGGACCGGGGTCCCGTCGAGCATCTGGATCGTGGCTCCGGCGGTCGTCAAGATGGCCATCTCGCCGTCCTCAATGATGAGCACGTCCCGGGTATGCGACAGCAACGCCGGAATATCGGAGGCGAGAATGGTCTCGCCCTTGCCCAATCCCACGATGAGTGGGCTGATCTGACGCACGGCCACGATGCGATCGGGCTGGTCGCTGGTCATCACCACGATGGCGTAGGCGCCGCTGGTCTGGCTGACGGCCCGGCGCACGGCATCCTCGAGGGGGATTGCGGTCCCCGGGCTCGCGCCCAATTGCTCCTCGATCAGATGCGCCAGCACTTCGGTGTCGGTATCGGAGCGGAAGGTATGGCCCCGCGCCACGAGAGCCTCCTTGAGGGACAGGAAGTTTTCGATGATCCCGTTATGGATCACCACGACGCGGCCCGTGCAATCGCTGTGGGGATGGGCGTTCTCGTCCGTGGGCAGGCCGTGGGTCGCCCACCGGGTGTGACCGATTCCCACGGAGCCCAGCAGCGATTCCGAACGGGTAACGTCTTCCAGCCTCGAGAGTTTCCCCGCCGTCTTGCGGACTTCGATGTGCCCGTTGCCGAGCACCGCTACTCCGGCCGAATCGTAGCCGCGATACTCGAGCCGGCGCAGGCCCTCCAGCAAGATCGGGAGGGCATCACGATGGCCGATGTAGCCCATGATGCCGCACATAGACGTCCTCCAGTAGCCGCCCTGTGAAACAGGGCGGCAATAGTATGTGCTGTGTGTCTGGTGAATGTTTCCAGATCTGGGAACTGCGCGCTCCCGAGACCAGCGTTCCTGGACGGCCTTCTGGGCCGGAGTTACCTCCGGGTTTGTGAGCCGCCTTGACCCCGGCGGGAGCCGGGGCCGGTGCAGGCCCGGAACTGGGCCTAGGGTCACCCGCCGAAAACTTTCGAGTTCCCCTCCCTCGTCACCCCCGCCGCGAGTGTGCGACAGGGGTCAGGCGCTGTGGCACCGACTGTGTTTCAGTCTCACCTCCCATCTGCTCTTTCTTCTACCCTGTTTTGGTCGATTTCCACCTCCGGCTCATCCGCTCCTTTACCGCCAGCGCGATGACCCCTGGGATCGCGGCGGCCGCCCGCCAGCGGCGGGGTTCTCGTAGGATACGATACAGCCACTCCAGGCCGATCGCCCGGATCCATTCCGGGGCAAGGCGTGATCGGCCGCCGTAGACGTCAAAGCTGCCGCCGACACCCATGCCGACGCGTGCCCTCGTTTCGGCGAGGTGCCTTGCCAGCCAGTCCTCTTGCTTGGGCGACCCAAGCGCCACAAGCACTAGGTCAGGCGCGCTGCGGCGGATCTGCGCGATAACCTCTGGTTCCTCGTCGGCGGACACGTATCCGTGCCGGATTCCTGCCACGCGCAACCCGTGATGTCGCCGGCGTAATCGGTCTGCAGCCGCTTCCGCCACGCCGGGCGCGGCCCCGAAGAAAAACACACGAAATCCCTCAGTCGCGCACATGGCGCAGAGCCGGTCCGTCAGGTCAACTCCTGCTACGCGTTCGGGGAAACGCACGCCGAGGATGCGGCCGACCAAAAGCGTTCCCATGCCGTCTGCCGTCACAAGCGCTGCGCTGTTGACGATTCGGCGAAAGCCCTCGTCGCGTGCCGCTCGTCCAAGCATCGTGACGTTGAGCGTTATGACGTGATGGGACCCGCCGGACTGCACCAGCGATCGTACAGATGCAACCGCCTCGTCCATCGTCAGCCGATGGACGCGAACCCCTATTAAGAAGAAGGATCCCGGGGGTGGAACGGTCACGAAACCGGTGCGCCGATCGCCCGTCCGATCACGTCAACGAGGTGGTCGGCCAGCAACTCTGCCTCGCCTGCATCTTCCGCCTCAACCATCACGCGGACAAGAGGCTCGGTGCCGGACGGCCGGACCAGCACGCGGCCGCGGCTGCCCAGCCGCCGCTCCGCCTCGCCCACCGCGGCCTGAACCGCCGCATTCGATCCAACCGCCTCGCGCGACGTGACCCGGACGTTCTTCAGCACCTGGGGATATCGCTCGATCGGGGCGGCGAGTTCGGACAGACGCTTGCCGGTCTCCATCATCACGTTGACCACCTGCACTGCGGTGGCGAGACCGTCGCCGGTCGTGGCGTGGTCGAGAAAGACGACGTGACCGCTCTGCTCGCCTCCCAGACTTGCCCCGAGTTCCCGCATCCGCTCCAGCACGTAACGGTCGCCGACCCTGGTGCGTTCGAGACGGATGCCTGAGCGTGCAAGCGCCACCTCCAACCCGAGGTTGGACATGACGGTCGCCACAACGACGGCGCCGTTCAGTCCGCCCCGGCCCGCCAGATGCGCCGCGCACAGGCCCAGAATCCCATCACCATCCACAAGACGGCCCGTCTCATCTACGGCGATAACGCGGTCGGCATCCCCGTCATGAGCAAAGCCGACGTCGGCGCCGTGGTCCAGAACCGCTTTGCGCACAACGTCGGGATGCGTGGAGCCGCACCGCACGTTGATGCGCAGCCCGTCGGGCGCATCGTTGATGGGTATGATCGTCGCGCCGAGCCGCTGCCAGAGGGGCGGTGCGACGGGACAGGCCGCGCCGTGCGCGCAATCGACGACGACCCGCAGACCTGCCGGTGGGACCGTGGCGAGCCCGGCCACGAAGTCCACGTAACTCTCCACCGCATCGATGAGATCCTCCGCGCGCCCCACGTCCGGGCCAATCGCGCGGCGCAGGTCATCACGGTCCATCGCCGCTTCGATGGCATCCTCCACAGCATCCGGAAGCTTGAAACCGTCGGAGGCGAAAAATTTGATCCCATTGTCAGCCACCGGATTGTGCGACGCCGAGATTGCCACGGCAACCGCCTCATGGGTCCGACCCAGATACGCGACGGCCGGTGTCGGCACGACGCCTGCACGCAGTACGTGTCCACCCGTCGAGCAGATCGCCGAGACAAGGGCAGCTTCCAGCATCTCCCCCGAAACTCGAGTGTCGCGGCCGATCACAAAGCGTCCGTCATTGCCCCCGAGCACGTGTGCGGCCGCCCGTCCGACCTTGAACACCAGCTCAGGCGTCAGGTCGACGTTGGCGATGCCGCGGATGCCGTCGGTCCCA
>JAIBHM010000175.1 GCA_020028535.1 Armatimonadota bacterium
CCCACCGCCGCGCAGACGATCCCCGCGATCCAGTTGCTCCGGGCGCTGGCGCGCAGCCACGGGATGGCGGTGTTCTACACCCAGGACACGCACGAGCCCGGCGACATCGAGTTCCCGATTTGGGGACAGCACGTGCTGCGGGGCTCGTGGGGGTGGCGGATTGTGGACGAACTCGCCCCCGAGGCCGGGGAGCGTGTGATCGAGAAGCTGCGCTACGACGGCTTCTTCGGCACACCGCTGGATCACGAGCTGCGCCTGAAGAAGATCGAGACGGTGATCGTCTGCGGGACCGTGGCCAATATCTGTGTGCTGCACACGGCCGGCAGCGCAGCGCTGCGCGGATACAAGGTCATCCTGCCGGTGGATGCCATCTCGGCGATCACGCCGTTTGATTTGCAAACGGCAATAAGGCAAACAGCGTTTCTTTATCGAGGAATCATTACGACAGCTGAAGGGATCCACGCGGCATGAAATACACATGCCGCGTGCACATGGAGGCCGAATAAGTGGCACGAACGGATCGCATGACCCGCAAGACAGGCTTGAGTCTGGGACCGATCCTCATCTACGTCGCCGCCGTGGCGGTCGTCGCCGGCGGACTCCTGGCCTGGGACTACACCTGGCGGCGGAGAGAGGAGGCGGCCCGCCGGCCTCCGCCCGCGGACGTGGTGGCCAAGAATCTGATCGAGAACATCATCGGCCGCGGCACAGTAAAGGAGATCAAGGTGAACGAGCAGGCCGGTACGGTGGATGCCACCTTCGAGTCGGCGACCTATCCGCCGGCCGCGCGATCGGTTATCGATGGGACGGTCTTGGCGACAGGGCTGGACCGGCTACTGCCTGGGATGCGCCTGACCAAGGACGAGCCGCTCATCCGCGTCAAAACGGCGGATGGCAAGGAGGTCGTAGCGGCGAGGGCCGAGCAGACCGGGCGGCTGGTTCAGGTGCTTGTTAAATCAGGCGACAAAGTCGAAGAGAACAACGCGCTCGTCCTGATCGAGCCGGATGACAAGGCGCAGGCACGCCAGAACCTGGAGACCGAGGGGCTGCTGGCCTGGCAGGCGATCACGACGCAGCTCAGCAGCATCAATACGGTGACGTCCCGGATCGTCTATAAGGACGTCACGCTGGCCACCGTGGTCGGCAAGCGCGGCGAGCAGAAAGTCACCGCGACATTCCATGAGAGCCTGAAGTAACCGCGGAGGGTTCCAGCCGCTTGGCTGTTGTAGTCGGTGAACATCTGAACATCGCCGACGTCGTGGCGGTAGCGAGGGAGAGGGCGCAGGTCGCCCTCTCTTCTCGTGCCAGGGAGCGAATGGCGCGCTCCCGCGAGGTCGTGGAGCGCATCGTACGCGATGGGCGCACGATCTACGGCATCACCACCGGGGTCGGCGAGCTCGCCGGCGTGCGCATCTCCGTGGATCAATCGGCGCAGCTTCAAGTGAACATCGTCCGCAGCCACAGCGCCGGGGTGGGGGACCCGCTGCCCGAGGAAGTGGTGCGTGCGATGATGGTGCTCCGGGCGCACGCGCTGGCGCTCGGGTACTCCGGCATCCGCGAAGCGGCGGTCGAGCTGTTGCTGGCGATGCTGAATCGCGGCGTCCACCCGGTCATCCCGGCGCAGGGCTCGGTGGGCGCGAGCGGGGATCTTGCGCCGCTCGCCCATCTGGCGCTGGCCCTCATCGGTGAAGGCGAGGTGCGCCTGGAAGGCCGGACGGTTCCGGCGGCGCGCGCGATGGCGGAGGTGCGGCTTCATCCCGTGGTGCTCCAGCCCAAGGAGGGAATGGCCCTCATCAACGGCACGCAGATGATGACAGGGTGCGGCGCGCTGGCCGTCTTCGACGCGCGGGCTCTGGCCGCGTGCGCGGACATCGCGGGGGCATTGACGTGTGAGGCGTTGCACGGTCTGGTCGATGCCTTCGATCCACGCCTCCACGAGGTCAGGCCGCATCCCGGGCAGGGCCGGAGCGCCGCCAACTTACGCCGGTTGCTCTCCGGCAGTGAGGCCCCAGGCGGCTCGCAGGCCCCGGTGAAAGTCCAGGACGCGTATGCCCTCCGTTGCATGCCTCAGGTCCACGGCGCCTGCCGCGACGCCATCGAGTACACGGCGCAGGTCGTCGAGATCGAGATAAATTCGGCGACCGACAACCCGCTCATCTTCCCCGACGAGGACCGCGTCATCTCCGGCGGTAATTTTCATGGCCAGCCGGTCGCCCTTGCCCTTGATGTGCTTGCGATCGCGGTGAGCGAGCTCGCGGGGATCGCGGAACGCCGCATTGAGCGTCTGGTAAACCCGCATCTGTCAGGCCTCCCGGCCTTCCTGACCCAGGACAGCGGCCTGCACTCCGGATTGATGCTCGCGCAGTATACCGCCGCGGCGCTCGTCTCCGAGAACAAAGTGCTCAGCCACCCGGCCAGCGTCGACAGCATCCCCACTTCAGCCAATCAAGAGGATCACGTCAGCATGGGCGCGGCGGCAGCGCGCAAAGCGCTGCAGGTCGTACGCCATACACAGCAGGTGCTCGGCATCGAGCTGCTCTGCGGCGCGCAGGCTCTCGATCTCCGCCGTCCGCTGCGGCAAGGAGCCGGTACCCGCCCCGCGTACGACACCGTGCGCAGGGCCGTCCCCAAACTGGAAGCCGACCGGGTGCTCGCGCCCGATCTGGCGGCGGCCGGCGAGCTCGTGCGAAGCGGAGCGGTGCTCCGCGCGGTTGAGCAGACGATCGGGGAGCTGGCGTAGGTGACACCCGCAGCACGCCGTGTGCGCGCGCCTCGGGGCAGGGACATTAGCTGCCGTGGTTGGGGGCAGGAAGCCGCGCTGCGCATGTTGATGAACAACCTCGACCCTGAGGTGGCCGAACGGCCCGACGACCTGATCGTCTACGGCGGCACGGGCAAGGCGGCGCGCAGCTGGCCCGCATTTGATGCTATCGTTCGCGCCCTGCGCGACCTGGGCGGCGATGAGACCTTGCTGGTGCAGTCGGGCAAGCCGGTCGGGATCTTCCGAACCCATGAGTGGGCGCCCCGCGTCCTGATCAGCAACTCAATGCTGGTCCCGGCCTGGGCGACCTGGGAGAAGTTCTGGGAGCTCGAGGGGCTCGGGTTGATGATGTACGGCCAGATGACCGCCGGCTCGTGGATCTACATCGGCACCCAGGGCATCCTCCAGGGAACGTACGAGACATTCGCGGCGGTGGCGCGCGCGCACTTCGGCGGGTCGCTGCGCGGGCGCGTGGTGCTCACCGCCGGGTTGGGCGGAATGGGCGGCGCCCAGCCCATGGCCGTGACGATGAACGAAGGGGTGGCGCTGGTCGTGGAGGTGGATCCTGCCCGCATTCACCGCCGGCTGAGCGCGGGATGGGTGGACCACGCCACCGACGATCTCGACGACGCCCTCCGCCAGGTCGACGACGCGCGGCAAGCCGGCCGCCCGAACTCCGTGGCCCTGCTCGGCAATGCGGCGGAGGTGTTCTCCGAGGTCGCGCGCCGGGGCATCGCGTTCGATGTTGTGACCGATCAGACCTCGGCGCACGATCCACTTGGCGGCTACATTCCCGAGGGCATCACAGCCGAAGAGGCGCCCGCGCTGCGGCGCGAGCGCCCACATGACTACGTCCGCCGCTCCCGAGCGTCCATCGCGCGTCACTGCGAGGCGATGGTACACATGCTGGGAGGCGGCAGCGTCGTCTTTGATTACGGGAACAACCTGCGGGGCCAGGCCAAAGACGCGGGCTTCGCGGGTGCCTTTGCCTTCCCGGGTTTCGTGCCCGCGTACATCCGGCCGCTGTTCTGCGAGGGGAAGGGCCCGTTCCGGTGGGTGGCGTTGTCGGGTGATCCGAGGGACATCATCCGCACGGACCGGGCCGTTCTGGAGCTCTTTCCGGAAAACGAACCGCTCGGGCGCTGGATACGG
>JAIBHM010000176.1 GCA_020028535.1 Armatimonadota bacterium
CGCCACCTCGGACATATCTTTGACGGTGTCAACCGACCGCCAGTACGCGCGCGACTTGTAGGCCCCCAGCCGGTGCTCCTGCGCAAGACGAGGGAAGGTGGAGTCCTCATGGTCGCCCTGGTCGGGCAGCAGCGGCTCCATCTCGCGTGAGAGCACGTAGATCCCCGCGTTCATCCAATACGGGAGCTCCGGCTTCTCATGGAAGGCCACGACGCGCTCGTCGCCGTCCACCTCGACGATCCCGTACGGGCTGTTGAACGGGGCCAGCACGACGGTGGCCAGACAGCCGTTCTGCCGGTGGGCCTGCAGGAGGGGTTTGAGGCGGACGTTGGTAACGACGTCGCCATTCGTCGCCAGGCAAATGTCTTCGCCGGGCGTGAGCAACCCGAACGCAAGCTTGAGCGCTCCTCCGCGGCCCAACGGTTGCGACTCCACGGAGTACTGCAGCCGTACCCCCCACTTCTCACCCTCACCGAAGTAACTCTCGATGACGTCGTGACGATACCCGCATGACACGATCACGTCGGTCACGCCCTGCGCGGAGAGCCACTGGAGCTGATAGCCGAGCAGGGGAACGCCCAGGATCTCGACCATGCACTTTGGGCGATCCTCCGTGAACGGCCGGAGGCGCTCGCCTTTCCCACCGGCCAGGATGATGGCCTGCATTAACTCACCTCCGCCTCAGGTCCGGCAAGACGCATTCGGTTTACGCCGTGCCACCTCTATCATACTCTGGACAGGGAACGGTGACGGAAGAACCGTATGAACAGAAGGGTGAGCGAGCGGTGATGAAAGCGCCGCGGGGGATGCACGACATCCTCCCCGACGACGTGGAAAAGTGGCAGGCCCTCGAGGTCCGCATTCGGGCCTTTGCGGCGCGGTTTGGCTACCGGGAGATCCGCACCCCCGTGGTCGAGCATACCGAGGTCTTCCAGCGCACCGCCGGCGAGACATCCGACATCGTCGAGAAGGAAATGTACACGTTCACCGACCGGGGCGGGCGAAGCCTGAGCCTCCGGCCGGAGGGCACCGCCGGCGTCGTCCGCGCCTACCTCGAGCACGGCATGGCCTCGTGGCCGCAGCCGGTGCGGCTGTACTATGTCGCCCCGATGTTCCGCTACGACCGGCCCCAGCGCGGCCGCTTCCGCCTCCACCATCAGTTCGGAGCAGAGGCTATCGGCTCGGACGCGCCGGCCGCGGACGTGGAAGTGCTGAGTCTGCCCATCCGGGTGATGCAATCCCTGGGGCTCACAGAGGCGACGGTCCGCCTCAACAGCATCGGTGATGGGGTGTGCCGTCCGCGATACCTCGACGCGCTGCGCGCGTACTTCCGCCCCCACACGGGGGAACTGAACACGGACAGCCAGCGCCGTCTGGAAGCCAACCCGATGCGTATTCTGGAGTCCAGGGAAGCGCGCGATCGCGAGCTCGCTGCCGGCGCGCCCCTGACGCGCGACTACCTGTGCGACGCCTGCCGCGCGCACTTCACGCAGGTGAAACATCTGTTCACGGCCATCGGCATCCCCTATGAAGAGGATCCCCACATCGTGCGGGGGCTTGACTACTACACCCGGACGGCCGCGGAGATCCACTCAGGACGGCTGGGCGGTGCGCAGCATCAGATGCTCGGCGGTGGCCGCTATGACGGGCTGGCCGAGCAGCTCGACGGACCGCACACGCCCGGGGTGGGATTCGGGCTGGGGCTGGAGCGGCTACTCCTGGTCCTCGAAGGAGAAGGGCTCGCCGTGCCCACGGCCGCTGATGACATCCGCGGGCTGCAGGTGTTCGTCGCAACGGCAAGCGACGGGGCAGGGGTGGAAGGCTTCCGGCTGCTTGATCAGATCCGCCAGGCCGGCGTGAACGCGATCGGGGAGATGGCCGGCCGCAGCCTCCGTGCCCAGATGAAGAGCGCCGACCGCCTCGGCGCGCGCTACGCTGTAATCATCGGTGAGCAGGAACTCACCGCGCGCCGCGCGGGCGTGCGCGACATGCGAACCGGAGAGCAGGTGGAAGTCTCGCTCGACGACGTGCCGGTCTACCTCAAGACACACGCCGGGAACTCACAGGATCGGTGAGCAGTGCCTACCCGAACACTGACTAAGGACCTGCGCGCGCATATCGGGCGTGAGGTCCGCATCCAGGGATGGGTCCGCGCGATCCGGGACCAAAAGCGCATTCAATTTCTCATCGTGCGCGATCACACCGGGCTGGCGCAGGCCGTGGTGGAGCGCGCGGAAGGCCGGGCGGACATCAACCAGACCATCGCCGCCCTGACGCGCGAATCGGCGGTGACGATCGACGGCGTGGTGGTTGAGAACGCGGTGGTGAAAACCGGCGGGGTCGAGGTGCAGATCCGCTCGCTGCGAGTCGACAACCTTGCGGATCCCCTGCTGCCGCTCGACCCGTCAGGTCCCACCGAGCCGAACCCCGAGGTCCAGGCGAACTGGCGGTATCTCGACCTGCGCCGTCCCGAGAGCCTGCTGATCTTCCAGATCCAGACCGCGATCGAGCATGCCATGCGCGAGTACTGGATCCGTGAGGGGTTCATCGAACTCCATTCGCCGAAGTTGATGGGGAGCCCCAGCGAGGGTGGGGCGGAGGTCTTCGAACTGGAGTACTTCGGCCGGCCGGCATATCTGGCCCAGTCGCCGCAGTTCTACAAACAGATGGCGATGGCCGCGGGGTTCGACCGCGTCTTCGAGATCGGCCCGGTGTTCCGGGCCGATCCGTCGTTCACGACCCGCCACAGCACCGAGTTCACCGGCCTGGACATGGAGATGTCGTGGGTCGAGTCGCACGAGGACGTGATGGCGTTCGAGGAACGCTGGCTGCGATACACGCTCGAGCGGGTCAAAGCGCAATTCGGGGACGCCGCGCGCGAGACGTTCGGGGTGGAGATCGTCGTGCCCGAAGTGCCATTTCCCCGAGTGCCGATGGGGCAGGCGCAGGAGATCGTGGCACGCCGGGGCCATACGGCGCCGGCCGAGCGCAAGCACGACCTCGATGCGACGGGAGAGCGCCTGGTCGGCGAATACGCCGCGGAGGAATTCGGGCATGAATTTGCTTATGTGACCGACTATCCCGTCGACGTGCGGCCCTTTTATCACATGCGCCACCCGTCGAACTCAGCGATCACAAAGAGCTTTGATCTTCTGTGGAGGGGCGTTGAGATTGCGACGGGCGCGCAACGCGAGCACCGCTACGACGTGCTCGTCCGTCAGGCGAAAGAGAAGGGCCTGAATCTGGAGCCAATCCAGTTCTACCTGGAGTTCTTCAAATACGGGTGTCCGCCGCACGGCGGCTTTGGGGCGGGTCTGGCGCGGATGCTGATGGTGTTGCTCAAACTAGCGAACCTGCGGGAGGCAACATTCCTGTTCCGAGGCCCCACGCGCCTCTCGCCGTAAACTCCTGCTTGTCAGCGGGGAAAGACGGCAACTAAGATAGAACCAGAGCGTTCCTGCCGTGTGCGTGTAGGCCGCTAGTTCCGATCCAACATGCACGACAACGGGAGCCTCGCTCCGGCCGTGGATGGCATGCCTCCGGGGTCACCCGCGAGGACACCAGAGGCGGTCGGGAGGGCACCCACCTGCTTCAGCAGGTTCGGGAACTGCGCCCTTACGGCACGGCGGGATTGTGTAGACAGGGCAGGCGAATTTTGCCTGCCCTGTCGAGTCTTTGCCCCTAGACGAGTCGGCTCAGCGGTGAGGCTTGAAAATCATCACCGCCGTGATCGTCTGGAGGTTCGGAGTTGAGCGGACGTTTGATTTTCGACACAGATGGACAGAGGGGGCAGCCGGCGTCCCCTCTGTCCATCTATCTGTAGCGCGAGGCTAGCGCCCGCCGAGGATCGCGTCCTTTGCCGCCTTGCTGACACGAAAGCGGACCACCCGCTTGGCGGGGATGCG
>JAIBHM010000177.1 GCA_020028535.1 Armatimonadota bacterium
TCCGCGCCCCACACCTCTCCCAGCCGGCCGAGCAATTGGCGCACAAGCGCGTTGCGGCTCAGCGTGAATGTCTCAAATCTCTCGGTGGTCGGGTCAAACCGCACGATCAGGTTCCCATCGCCCTGGAAGTCGGTCACCCACACCATGTCGCGCTCGTCGACGTAGACTGCGTAGGGCTTCGGCTGCTCGCCCGGCAGCTTCCATGCGCGCCAGCGGTTCGCCGCGGGATCAAACATCGAGAGGTTCCCGGAGTTCCACTCGCTCACCCAGACGCGGTTCTTGGAATCGGGCCATACCCGGCGGGCGCCCTGCCGCGGCGTGGGTGGATTGAACACAGTCACCTCGCCGCTGGCCGGATTGATGCGGCCGATGTACGACTGTGCAAGCGACGCAAACCAGACATCTCCGTTCGGCGCGGTCGCGATCCCGTACGCACCGCTGCCGCGGGGGGCGTCAAACACTTGCACGCGGCCTGTCGCAGGATCGAGACGTCCGTAGTACCCTCGCTGACCGGTGAACCAGAGCACGCCGCGTTTGTCGAACGCAGGTGTATTTGCCGAGATGCTCCGCTCTCCGATTGGGAACACGCGAACAGCATTCGTTCTCGCGTCTACACGAACGATGGCATTGATCCCTCCGTCCGTGATCCAAGCAGCGCCGTCAGGACCCGTCACCACGCCGTGCGGCGCCGCACCGTCCCCGAGCTTGATGAGCCGGCTCTGGCCCGTGCGGGGGTCGAGGTGGCCCAACTCTCCACTCTGTTGGGACGTATACCACACGCCACCGTCGGCGGCCGGCGCCACGTCATGTGGGCGATTGCCAGCCACAGAGAACTCTTGAACGGCACCCTGGCCGGCCGCGGGCCAAGTCGAAACAGTTAGTCCGAAGAACAGTGACAAGGCAACAGCAAGTCTTCGGCCCATGTGATCCTCCTGGACGGATTTGTCTGCCAGCTTAGCGGCTCGACGTAACAGATTCGCGAATGAGTTCTGCGCCGCCTACTGTCCGAACTGTTTCAGGGCAGCCTGGATCGCCTCGCGGGTCAGCTCGTGGGCGAATGGCCCGTCGGGGTGGTCGAACGTCCAGATGTGGATCATCTCGACCGCATCGCCGACGAAGAACGCACCCTCGGGACACTTGCCCGGCCCTCGGGGGAGGGCCACCCGCCCGTCCGACCTGATGCAGAAATTCTCGTGAACGTGCCACGCGGTGATCGGGCCGCCGGGCCGCGGACCCATGCCTTTCGGAGCCAGGAACATCGCACCGAGCAGCACGTGCTCGCCATTTCGAAGCTTCATGTAGACGAGTGCTTCCGGGCGGGCCGGATCGAGCAGCCCGTCATCCCTGTTCATCGCCATGTTGTGATAGTGTGCGGGACCCCATCTCAAGAAACGGTATGGGGTGACCTGGCGGTATCCCACGGCCTGCGCGGCGCTGAGATTAGCGTAGCGCGCGAGCGACGCCTGCACGTCACGCAGAAGTTTGGCCGCGGCAGCCTGCTGCTCGGGCGTCGCCGTGGATTGGGAGGGGCCGCTGCCGTGCGAGTGTGGCGCGCCTGCAGTGGCGCCATGCATGTGACTGTGCCCATCATGGCCCCCGCCGCGCGCGGCAACGGCAAACAGGTTCAGTGACATCAGCACGAGCAGCCCGGCCGTGGCGCCGCTCAGGACCCGCGTGAACAGCCGGCCGCGGCGAGCGGCAAGTCCAATGAGGAACATCAGGGTGCCGGCCACGACCAGCGCGATCCCTATGGCAAACAGGGCGTGCGCAGGGTTGGCCATGGTGAAGATCCCTTCGCGTGATGCCAGAGTCGGGTCGGCCGCGTGCATTCGCGCGTCCCGGCTGAGCCCGGACAGCATGATGAACGCCCCCGCGAGCGTCACCCACGGAGCAGTGCGGATGAATCCACCCATGTCGATCCCCCCACCTATCGAGTTGGGTTTCGCTGCATTTGACGGGGTCGAACTGGTGCGGGTTGAGCCGGAAACGGCAGGGAACGGCAGCGCCCTAGAGAACTTCCACCGAAGTTCCAGACAGTCGCTCAAGGGAGAACACCCATGCCCGAGACAACGGCGTATCTCGAGTACCTGCGTAAGGTCCCCATCTTCAAGGGGCTGCCGCCGAGGGAGCTCGAGTTCATCTCGCGCTCGGTCAAGGAGCGCACCTACGAACCGGGCACAGTGATTGTGAAGCAGGGCGACCCCGGCGTCGGGTTTTTCATGATCGCAGAAGGTCGGGTGGAGGTCACGCACGACGGCCACAAGATCCGTGAGATGGGGCCCGACGAGTTCTTCGGCGAGATGGCCCTGATGGAAGAACGCATCCGCACGGCCACGGTGACGGCCAAGGCCCGCGTGCGCTGCCTGCAACTCGTGCGCTGGGACTTTCGCGCGCTGCTGAAAGAGAACCCTGAGCTCGCCGTGCGCATGCTGGAAGTTGTCGTGGCGCGGCTCCGCGAGCATCCCCTGACCCACGACACCGAATAGCCTACCGACTGCCCTCTGTCACCCCCGGGCACTAACACCGTGTGTTCACGTGCCCCAATGACCAGTCTGCGCTGATCCGCTCCCCCGGGCCGTTCGGGATCGCCTGGACCTGCCCCGCCTGTCGAGGACGCGCCGTCGGCATCGGCGTCATGCGCAAAGCCATCACCGATGAGACCGTCACGCACCTGTGGGTGGCTTCGGGGAGCGGGAGCGCCCGCGGCCGTGATTGTCCTTGCTGCTTGAGCCCGATGGTGGAGGTCGCCGGGTCAGAGGCTCCCGATGAGGCGCGCGTGGACGTCTGCCGGAAATGTCAATTCTTCTGGTTCGATCCGATGGAGTTCGAGTCGTTTCCGGCCCACCCTGCCCCGCCGCCGGAACGCGAGATGTCGCAAGACGCCCGGGAGATCATGGCCATCGCCGAGGTTCAGCGGATTGCGGATCAGCACCGGCGTGATGGAGGCAGCGCGGCGCCCGAGGAGATGTGGAAGTACCTGCCTGCCATCCTCGGTATGCCGGTCGAGTACGAGAGCTCGGTCCTTACGCGCCTGCCGTGGATGACCTGGCTCGTCGTTGCTCTCGCCACAGGCGTGAGCGTGGCCGGCTTCTTTCAGCTTCAGACGGCGGTGATGGAGTACGGACTCATCCCCGCGAAAGCGTTGCGGCACGGAGGCCTGACTTTCCTGAGCTCGTTCCTCCTCCACGGTGGCATTCTCCACCTGATCTCCAACATGTACTTCCTGCTGGTCTTCGGGGACAACGTCGAGGACTTCTTGGGGAAGGGTCGGTACCTGGCGCTCCTGCTGCTCGCCGCCGGCCTGGGCGACCTGATGCACATCGCCTTCGATCCGCGGCCAGAGATCCCGGTGATCGGGGCGAGTGGAGGGATTTCGGGGATCGTGCTCTACTACGCCCTGAAATACCCGCGTGCACAGTTGGGGATCTTACTGCGAATTTTCTTTTACTTCCGCTGGATCCGGATGCCCGCGTACGCGTACGTCGGGATCTGGGTGGTCTTCCAGTTGATCGGCGTGTACCAGCAGGTTGCCGGTGTCACGAACGTTTCCGCGCTGGCGCACCTCGGCGGCGCCGCGGTCGGGCTGTTCTTCTGGCTGCTGACCCGAAACGCGTAAATCCCTAAACCGCTACTTGCATTTGTCCTCGCCGTTTGACGCTCCGCCGACCGGCTGCGTCAGCCCCGCGGGCGCGACGCGCCTCCGGCGCGCTCGGCTGACCAGATCGTCCAGCAGCGTGTAGACCACCGGAATCACGAACAACGTCAGGAAGGTCGACGTGGCCAGACCGCCGAGCACCGCGATCCCGATGGGCCGCCGCCACTCGGCGCCGCTGGTACCAATGCCGATCGCTACCGGCAGGCCGCCCATGATCGACACGAGAGCCGTCATCAGGATCGGTCGCAG
>JAIBHM010000178.1 GCA_020028535.1 Armatimonadota bacterium
GTGCGCCGGAAGGCCGAGGCCTGCGGCAGGGCCGGGCTGCGGTCGGAGACCTTTCACCTCCCCGCATCCACGAGTGAAGCCGAGGTCCTGGCCCTGATCGAGGATCTCAACGCCCGAGCGGACGTCCACGGCATTCTCCCGCAGCAGCCGATGCCCCCCCAAATCAATCCCCGCACGGTGTTCGAGCGGGTCGATCCGCGAAAGGACGTCGACGGCCTTGGGCCGGAGAACATGGCCGCGCTGTTCATCGGCAGGCCGCGGTTGGTCCCGTGTACTCCGTCCGGCATCATGGTTCTCCTCCAGCACGCCGGCGTCGATCCCGCGGGAAAGGAAGCGGTGGTGGTGGGACGGAGCACCATCGTGGGGCGACCCATCGCCGTGCTGCTCCTAAACGCCCACGCCACCGTCACCTGGTGCCATACGAAGACCGCGAATCTCGCGGCGCACACCCGCCGTGCGGACATTCTGGTGGTGGCCGCCGGCCGCCCGCGCCTGATCACCGGTGAGATGGTGAAGCCGGGCGCGGTGGTGGTCGACGTCGGCGTCAACCGCCTCAATGGGAAGCTTGTCGGCGATGTGGACTTCTCCTCGGTCGCGGCCGTAGCCGGGTGGATCACCCCGGTGCCGGGCGGGGTGGGGCCGATGACGATCGCTATGCTCCTGCGCAACACGGTCCTGGCCGCCGACCATCAATTGCGCTCGCTCCACACGGTGTAGCCGCGGCAGTGAATCTGCAGGCCGCCCTCGCCTTCATCGACGGATTGCTCTCGCGCAGCCGTCTCGCCGCGGCGGCGGATGAGCAGATCCGGCTTCGCCGGGCCCGCGATCTCCTGGCGCGCCTCGGCAACCCGCAGACGGCCCTTCCCACCGTCCTCATTGCCGGCACCAAAGGGAAAGGGTCGACCGCGGTGATGATGGCGTCGATCCTGCAGGTTGCCGGGTACCGCGTCGGACTCTACACGAAGCCGCACCTCGTTGAGTATCGAGAGCGATTCCGGATCAACGGGGAGTTGATCGACCCGGGCGAGATCGTCCGGGCGGTAGAAGCCATCCGGCCCCACGTGGAGGAGATGGAACGGGCGCCGGACGGCGCGCCGACCTACTTCGAAGTCTCGGTGGCGATGGCGTTCTGGTACTTCGTCCGGGCGCGGGCGGATCTGGGGCTCGTGGAAGTCGGCCTGGGTGGCCGCCTCGACGCGACGAACGTCGCCGATCCGGTCCTCTCGGTCATCACGCCCGTGAGCTACGACCACATGGACGTGTTGGGTGCGACGCTGGATGCGATCGCGCGGGAGAAGGCCGGCATCGTCCGTACGCGGGGGGCCGTGGTCAGCGCTCCTCAGGTTCCAGAGGCGCTCGCGGCGATCATCGACGTGTGTGCCAGGCACGAGGCGGCGCTGTGGCTGGTTGACACGATCATGCGCTGGGAAGCACAGGCCTCAACCCTGCACGAGCAAACGTTCTCGCTGCAGGGACGCTGGCGGGATTACGGACGGCTTCGGCTTCCGCTTGTCGGCGCCCACCAGCTGGTGAACGCGGCCACGGCCGTGGCGGCCGTGGAAGTGTTGCGGGAGAAGGGTTTTCCGGTCGGCCCCGGCGCGGTGGCGGAGGGTTTGGCCGCTGTACGCTGGCCCGCGCGTGTCGAAGTCATCCGCGAGCGCCCGTACGTCGTGGTCGACGTCGCGCACAATCCCGCATCGATCGGCGCGCTCCGAGCGAGCCTCGAAGCAATGTTTCCCGGCCGCCGGATTATCCTCGTCTTCGGGATGGTCGCCACCCACGACCACCGGGCCAGCACCAGCCTCATTGCGCCGCTGGCCGACACCGTGATCGTGACGACCCCGCAGCATGCGAAACCGCTCGCGGCCTCCGTCCTGGCGGATGAGGTGCGCCGCTACGCGGACCACGTGGAGGTCGTCCCGGACCGTCGCGCCGCGGTGGATCGCGCGCTGTCGCTGGCGGGGGATGAGGACGTGGTCGTCATCACCGGCTCGTTTTTCCTGGTCGGCGAGGTACGCGAAGCCCTCTACAGGAACGGTCGTTGGGCGACACGAACCCAGGTATGAACCCATGTGGGTAGATGTCATCGTCGAAGACATCCTCTCGTCCCGTCCCGCCGATCGGTACGTCATCAACGATGCCAAGAGTCCCTCCGGTCCGATCCACGTCGGCTCCCTGCGGGGCGTGGTCCTGCACGACTGCCTCGCGCGCGGCCTGCGCGATCACCGTCGTGAAGCGACGTTCCTCTACGGATTCGATGACTACGATCCCATGGATTCCCGGCCCGCGTCGATCCCGGCAGAATACGACCGCTACCTGGGTATGCCGCTCTCGGAGGTGCCCTCGCCTGGGGGCGGCGGACAGAGTTACGGACAGTACTACGGTCTCGGCTTCGCGGAGGTGTGGAAGAAGGTTGGCGCGCAGCCCGAGATCTACTGGACGAGCGGGATGTACAAGTCCGGCAAGTTCAACGAAGCCATCCGGATCGCCTTGGACCGCGCCGAGGAACTGATCCAGATCGACCGCGAGATCAGCGGCAGCCAGAAGGCCGAGCGGCATCCCATTCAGCCCCTCTGTGAGAACTGCGGGCGGATCGGAACGACCGTCGTGACCGGATGGGACGGATCGTTCGTCACATACGAATGCCGGCCGGACAAGGTCAGATGGGCGACGGGCTGCGGCCATCGAGGCCGCCGGAATCCGTTTGATGGGGGCAGCAAACTCCAGTACAAGGCGGAGTGGGCTGCCAAGTGGTGGCTCCTCGGCGTCCAGG
This sequence comes from Armatimonadota bacterium, assembly GCA_020028535.1. Taxonomy (GTDB): domain Bacteria; phylum Sysuimicrobiota; class Sysuimicrobiia; order Sysuimicrobiales; family Kaftiobacteriaceae; genus Kaftiobacterium. The sequence goes on from JAIBHM010000178.1 coordinate 2,774, forward strand.
TCGAAGGCGCGGGCAAAGACCACATGACCAAGGGCGGCAGCCACGACGTCGCGAGCGCGATGGCCGAGCGGGTGCTCAACTTACGCGTGCCCTATCCGATCGCATACGAGTGGTTCCTCGTCGGCGGCAAGAAGATGAGTTCGAGCACGGGATTGGGCGTGCCGGCCGCTGAACTCGTGGAGATCCTGCGGCCGGAGCTTGCGCGCTTTCTGATGGTGCGCCCACATTACCGCCAGCAGATCAACTTCGACCCCACAGGCGAGACCATCCCCACACTCTACGACGAGTATGATCGCGCGGCGGCGGCGTATTTCGGGGAGTCGGAAGCCAAGACCCCGGCCGAAGCCGAGCTGTTGCGCGACCATGCGCGCACGTTCTACTTCTCGCGTATCCATGACGAGCAGCCCCGCGCTTATCGCATGAGGTTCAGCAAGGTTGCCTACTTGATGCAGATGCCCACCGTGAACCTCGAGGACGCCGCGGCGAAGGAGAAGGGAGCGCCGCTCACGGAGGCAGACCGCGCCGAGCTGCGCCGGAGAATGGACGATGCCCGACGCTGGCTCGAGAGTTATGCGCCCGACCACTATCGTTTCAGCGTCCAGCCAACACTCCCGGTCGTAGAGCTCACGCCTGCGCAGCGCGCCTTCCTGGCCCGTCTGGCGGACGTCGTGGGGGCGCAGGAGGTCTGGAGCGGCGAAGAGCTGCACACCCGCATTCACGCCCTGAAGAACGAGATGAACCTTGCGGCGAAAGAGGCATTCGCCGCGATCTACCTGGCCTTTCTCGGAAAGCCTTCAGGACCTCAGGCGGGGTGGCTGCTCGCATCGCTGGACCGCGAGTTTGTGTCGCAGCGGCTGCGCGAAGCGGGGTCGGCCCCGGTCCGCAGCGCGCGGCCGGGAGCCCGCTAGTGGATCGAGAGATTACCGTCCTGGTCTTCGCGAAGCTGGACGAGCACCATGTCGCGCAGATCCAGCGGGTCGACCCACAGGTCCGCGTTGCCGCCGTGAACGATCGTCAAAAGGGGATCGAGGTATCGCCGCAGGCCGAGGTCATGGTGGGATGGAACGTGCCGCGCGAGGCCGTGCAGCGCGCGCCGAAGCTGCGCTGGATTCACTC
>JAIBHM010000179.1 GCA_020028535.1 Armatimonadota bacterium
GTGCGCTACGCGATCCGCAAAGGACTAATCGAGGCCTAAGGCCTGCTTAGCGTCCTTCTCCATCTTTTCCAGGCGCGTGTAGTAGTCCGGAAACTCATTGAGGTGTGCGAGAGCGATCTTGCCCGTGAGGATCGGGTCATCGTTGGTCACGTTCGTATGAGGATCAGCCAATCCATGCTCGAGTTCGACATCCATTCCCGTCCTAAACTGCTCCAGGTCAAACTTGTCCCAATTGATACCGAGCCTCTTTCCAACTCGTTCGGCCTCCTCAGCCGTGAAACTCCTTTTCGCAGTCATAACGTGCCTCCTATGATCCAACAACGGCCGCGGACGGCCACTGGACCCACCATAGCGCCACAAGGATCGCAGCGTCCAATACTACCGCAAGACTCAGCCAGGGGTTGAACACACCGATCAGCCACTTCACGATTGTCCACCTCCGTTGAATTCGCTCAGCTTCCAATCTAGGGGTGGATCGTCCTCGCACCCGATGGTCAAGAGATGGGCCGGATCGTACCATCAAGGCGGGACATCAAAGGGGGTGAACCCGATGGCAGCTCAGAGAGAGCAGCCGAACTTCTACGAGGATCCGAAATTCGCCCGGATCCTGTTCAGCACCACCCGGTTCGCCTGGCTGTGGGCGATCATCCGGGTATGGTTAGGGTACCAGTGGATTCAGGCCAGTCTGCACAAGATTGGCGTCGAATCGTGGACCGGCAACGGGGTTGCCCTGAAGGGATTCTGGGACCGCGCCATCTCTATGCCTCAGGCACCCGGCCGGCCGCCCATCACCTACGGTTGGTACAGAGATTTCATCCAGTACCTGCTCGACGTCCAGGCCTACACCTGGTTCGCCAAGGTCATCGCCTACGGCGAGCTGATCATCGGCATCGCGCTGGTCATCGGCGCGTTCGTCGGCATCGCGGCGTTCTTCGGCGCGTTCATGAACATCAACTTCATGCTCGCCGGCACCGCCAGCACGAACCCGGTGTTGTTCACAGTCGCGATTCTGCTGGTGCTGGCCTGGAAGGTCGCAGGGTATTACGGCGTTGATCGATACCTGCTCCCGGCGCTCGGGACACCCTGGAAACCGGGCAAGGTGTTCACCTCCAACCGGGGTTCAGTCACGGCCATCTGAGCCGAGCCTCCCCCGGTTTGGTCAGAGGGGCACCAGCAATGGTGCCCCTCACCGCAGGACCCCTCTGTGCCCCGGTGGAATTTCACCACGATGGCCGATCCGATCACACCTCCCGACCCGCGCCGCACCGCGCGCCAACTGAGTCTGGTCATCCTGCTGATGATCGTCGTCGGGGGCGTCGCCATGACGCTTGCCGCGCGGTCCCGCTGGTGGCTTCCGCCCGTGGCGAGCACGCAGGGGATCGAGATCGACCGCCTCTTCTACACGACCCTCGTCGTAACGGGGATCGCCTTCGTACTCGTGCATCTCGTGCTGGCATTGTTCGTCTGGATGGGCGGCCGCCGGCAGACGGCGGCGTACTGGCACGACAACCGGACCCTCGAGCTGACCTATACACTCACACCGGCGGCCATTTTGCTCACGCTCGTCTCGATGGGCGCGGTGGTCTGGGGACGCATCCACGCGCCTCCGCCCGAGAACGCGCTCGTTGTCGAGGTGCGCGCGGAGCAGTTTGGCTGGTTCTTTCGCTACCCGGGCGCGGATGGCACGTTCGGCCGGGTCGAGCCGGCGCTCATCAACGCCCGGAGGAATCCCTTAGGGCTCGATCCGGCTGACCCGGCGGGGCAAGACGATATCGTGGCGCGCGGAGGTGACCTTCACCTGGTGGTCAACCGTCCGGTGCACGTCCGTCTGCGCAGCAAAGATGTCCTGCACAGCTTCTTCGTTCCCCAATTCCGAGTCAAGCAGGACGCGGTGCCTGGCGTGACAATACCCGTGGTGTTTACTCCCACCCGAGCGGGGAACTTCGAGATCGCCTGCGCGGAACTGTGCGGGGTGGGCCACTACATCATGCGGGGGAAGATCACGGTCGAATCTCAGGCCGCGTTTGACGCGTGGCTGGCGGGCCAGCAACCGGCAGCACCGTAGGAGGCTTCCTGATGGCAGTTACGCACGACGCACACGTCGAGCACAAGCAGAGCTGGATCACCCGCTACATCTTCAGCCAGGATCACAAGATCATCGGCATCCAGTACCTGTTCACGTCGCTGTTCATGGCGCTGGTGGGCGGCTTCCTGGCCATGCTGATCCGGATGCAGTTGGGGTTCCCCATGGCGAAGTTCTACTGGGCCCAGTGGCTGTTCCCCGGCGGCTTCGCCAACAATCAGATCAAGCCTGACTTCTATCTGGCCGTCGTGACGATGCACGGCACCATCATGATCTTCTTCGTGCTCACCACGGCGCTCTCCGGGGGCTTCGGGAACTTTCTCATCCCGCTGCAGATCGGCGCGCGGGACATGGCGTTCCCATTCCTGAACATGTTGTCGTACTGGCTATATCCGCCGGCGATCGTCATCCTGCTGACGTCGTTCTTCGTGACGGGGGGGGCGCCCGGCGGCGGATGGACCGCCTACCCGCCACTGTCTGCCCTCCCCAACGCCGCCCCCGGCTCCGGGACCGGGCAGACGTTATGGCTGATCTCGCTCGCCATCCTGATCATCGCGTTCCTGTTCGGCTCGCTGAACTACATCACGACGATCTTGCAGCTGCGGACGCGTGGGATGTCGCTGATGCGCATGCCGCTGACGATCTGGGGGTTGTTCGTCACCGCCGTCCTGATGTTGCTGTCCTTCCCGGTGCTCTTCGCCGCGGCGATCATGCTGCTGTTTGACCGCAGCGCCGGGACGAGCTTCTTCGTGCCATCAGGCCTCGTGATCGGCAACCAACTCGTCCAGCACTCCGGCGGCAACCCGCTGTTGTGGCAGCACCTGTTCTGGTTCCTCGGGCACCCGGAAGTCTACGTCCTCATCCTGCCGCCGATGGGCATCGTCTCCGAGATCATGAGCACCCACGCGCGCAAGCCGATCTTTGGCTACCCATTCATGGTCGCGTCGATCGTCGCCATCGCCTTCCTCAGCTTCCTGGTCTGGGGCCACCACATGTACACCAGCGGCATGCATCCGCTGGTGGGGACGGCATTCATGACGACCACGCTGGCGATCGCCGTGCCGTCGGCCGTCAAGACCTTCAACTGGCTGGCCACCCTGTGGCGGGCCAAGATCCGCTTCACCACCGCCATGCTCTTCGCGGTCGGCTTCGTCTCCCTGTTCGTCACCGGCGGGCTGACGGGGATCTTCCTCGGCTCGCCGCCGATTGACATCTATTTCCAGGACACGTTCTTCGTGGTCGCGCACTTCCACTTTGTGATGGCCTCCGCGTCCCTGTTCGGCGTCTTCGGGGGCACATACCATTGGTTCCCGAAAATGTTTGGACGCTTCATGGACGAGCGGCTGGGCCGCTGGCACTTCTGGCTGACGTTCGTCGGAATCTACGCGACGTTCTTCCCGATGCACTTCGCGGGGATCGCGGGCATGATGCGGCGCATCTACTCCACCCAGCTTTACGAACACCTGCAGGGGCTGGCCGCCATCAACGCCTTCGTGTCGGTGGCGGCGTTCGCGCTGGGCGTGGGGCAGCTGATCTTCGTCTACAACTTATTCTTAAGCCTGTGGCGGGGCCGCCGCGCCGGGCCCAACCCCTGGGGCTCGAATACCCTGGAGTGGCAGACCGACTCGCCGCCGCCGCATGGGAACTTCGGAGAGCATCTGCCCGAAGTGCACCGCTGGCCGTACGATTACAGCGTCCCAGGAGCAAGTGAAGACTTTATCCCGCAGACCGTTTCTGCCTCACGCGCCCCGCTACCAATTCACGGCGGATCCAGTGAAGAGGATCCGCCGCGGACATGAGCCCCCGCACCTCGACACTTGAACCGGCCCGAGGCGCCCCCCGCGACCCGTCCGGGCCGGACCGTCCTCGTGGGTGGGGCGGAGACGGTGACCGTGACGCAGCGGCCCCTCCCCCCGCAAGCCCGGCGTCGATCGCCGTCTGGCTGCTGGTCGGGGCGATCACCATCCTGTTTGCGGCCTTCACGAGTACGTTTCTGGCTCGACGCGGGGAAGCGGATTGGCGTACGGGTCCCCTGCCCTCGGTCCTGTGGCTCAGTACCGCGGCGCTCCTGGCGAGCAGCCTCGCGATCGAATGGGCGCGGCGGCGCGGCCGCAAGGGGCAGGTCGATCAGATGTGGACCGGATTGGTGATCACGGCAGCGCTCGGCGTCGCGTTCCTGGGCTCGCAGCTCGTGGCGTGGCGTCAACTGGTCTC
>JAIBHM010000180.1 GCA_020028535.1 Armatimonadota bacterium
CTCGCGCGCTTCGTGACGGGCTCTTCTGTGCTAGATTGCCGCCCTCATGACATATCGTCGAGGAGGCGACCATGGCTGATCTGACGCGTACGATCGAGGTGAAGCCTCTCACGCTGCACATCGGTGCCGAGATCTCGAGCGTCGATCTAGGTCGGCCGCTCGACGTGGCGACGCGGAAATCGATCAACGACGCTCTCCTCCGCTGGAAGGTCGTCTTCTTCCGGGGCCAGCACCTCGATCACCGGGGCCACGTCGCCTTTGCGCGACAGATGGGCGAGCCGACTATCGGCCACGCTGTGTTCGGCCATATCGAGGATTTCCCCGAGATCTACTCGGTCGCCAAGTTCCGCACGGCTCAGACCAATCGTGGCGGACGCCCGCAGCGACCGTGGACCGGATGGCATACGGACATCACCGCCGCGTTGAACCCTCCCAAGGCTTCCATCCTGCGCGGCGTGACCATTCCACCCTACGGCGGCGACACGTTCTGGACCAATCTCGCGGTGGCCTACCAGGGTCTCTCGGAGACGATGCGCGGCATCGTTGACGGGCTGCGCGGCGTCCATCGGTTCCAGGCGCCCGCCGGCACCGCCAAGAGCCAGGCCTACGACGAGAGCGTCCGCCGCCGCGAGATGGAGACCGAGCATCCGATCGTGCGCGTGCATCCCGAGACGGGAGAGCGCGTCCTGTTCGTCAGTCCGTCATTCCTGAAGACGATCGTCGGCCTCACTGCTCGCGAGAGCGAGGTGATGCTCGATCTGCTCTGGGAGCATGTCGTGCGCCCCGAGTACACGGCGCGGTTTAAGTGGGAGGCAGGCGACATCGCGATGTGGGACAACCGGGCGACGTCGCACCTGGCGCCGACCGACATCTTCGATTCGGACTTCGATCGCCAGCTCTACCGGATAACGCTCGTGGGGGACGTGCCCGTGGGGGTTGACGGTCGCCCCTCGGTTGCGATCAAAGGGGAGCCTATCTTGGCGGTCGAGACCGAGCTCACAGCGGCAGCCGGCTGAGAGATCCGAGTCCGTCTAAGAGCGCCAGCGCTGGATGTCGATCGCGGGAAAGCGGACCCATCCGACGGGCGGCAACCGGGGCCTGCTCAGCGGAAGCGGCCCGACGACCAACGGCGTGTTCGAGATCACGCGTCAGAGCACGACCATCGTGACCACTGGCCTGCGCCGGTGTTGATCAGCGGCGGCACGCACATCCTGCTCGATCCGGTTACCCGGACCGACACGTTCAAGACCGTGGAGACCGTCGCCTCCGACGGCGGGGAGCTGGCTATCGATCACACGTCCGGAACCGCCGCGGTCGTTCCCTGTCCGTAGGCGGACTCACGCCGAGGTTCACACAGCCCCCGTGGGGGCCGAGTGTTTGTGGACGGGACGAGGAGGGCGTTTCATGGCAGACAGGATTCGCCTGGGATTCATCGGAGCCAACGTCCGTGCGACCTGGGCCGCGCAGTCGCACTTTCCGGCGCTGCTGGCGAGCCCCGATGTCGAGCTGAGTGCGGTCTGCACCACCCGACGCGAGACCGCGGAAGCGGCGCGCGAGGCGTTCGGCGCGAAGCTCGCGTTCACCGATTTCCGGGAGATGGTGGTATCGAAGGAGATCGACGCGGTGGCCGTGGTGGTGCGCGTGCCGGCGCACTACGAGCCGACCAGGGCGGCGATCGAAGCCGGCAAGCATGTCTACACCGAATGGCCGCTCGGCCGCACCACCGCCGAAGCGGAAGAGCTGGCCGCGCTGGCCCGCGCCAGAGACGTGCAGACGGCGTGCGGCCTGCAATCGAGGGTGAGCCCCGCCTTGCTCTACATGAAGGAGCAGATCGAAGCGGGTTTCGTGGGCGAGGTGCTGTCTTGCCATGCCGACTGCATGCGTGACGGCGCGCTGGAGCGCCCCTCCAGCCGCACCTGGCAGCGCGACGCGAGCCTCGGTGCGAACCCTCTGACCATCGCCAACGGGCACGTCATCGATGCCTTGCGCTTCGCCGTGGGCAACTTCACCCGCGTCTCCGCCATGCTCACCACCCAGGCCAGACAATGGTACGAGACCGACACCAGAAAGATGGTGGACGTGACGGCGCCGGACAACATCCTGGTCAGCGGCAAGCTCGCCAGCGGCGCCGTGGCTTCGGTGCATGTCGCGGCGGTCCCGTGGGCCGGCGGGGGCTTGCGGATGGTGATCTACGGGCGCGAAGGGACACTGATGGCGACCGGCAACGTCTCGTCACAGCGCGGCGAGATGCTGCGGGTGCAGGGGGCGAAGCGTAGCCACGAGCTGAGCGACATGCCGATCCCCGATCGCTTTGTCTGGCTGCCGCCGGAGTTTCCCCGCGGCGATCCCTTCAACGTGGGTCAGATGTATCGCCTGTTCGCCGAGGCGATCCGGACCGGACAGACACAGAGCCGGTTGCCGACCTTCGACACCGCGGTCGACCTGCATCGCTTCCTCGATACGATCAGGCAGTCATCGGATACGGGACGGGAGCTGCCAGTGGCCTGAGAATCCCAACGGGAGGTGACACGTGCGAGAGAACAGCATACGCAGGGCCGTGCGGGAGGGACGCGCCGCGCTCGGCACCGGGCTCAAGGAGTTTGCATCGCGAGGCGTGCCGCGGATCATCGAACGGTCCGGGTTCGATTACTGCATGATCGACATGGAGCACGGCGCGTTCGATCTGGAAACCATCGCCGATCTCGCGGGCTGGTTTGCGGCCACGAACGTGTCACCGATCGTGCGCATCCACAAGGCGTTCATTCATCATATTCCGCTCATGCTGGATCAAGGCATCATGGGCATACAGATCTCGGGTGTGGACAACGCGGAGGAAGCGCGCGCGATCGTGCGCGAAGCCAAGTACCCACCCCTCGGGAGCCGCGGGATGTCCGGGATGGGACCCCACACCGGTTACCAGAGCTACGGAAATCGCTACCAGACCGAATACGCCCCATGGGCGAACGAGAACGTCATCCTCTGCCCGTCGATCGAGTCGCTCGAGGGATTGAAGAACGTCGACGCGATCGCTGCCGTCGAGGGCATCGACATGATCGCGTATGGCCACTCCGACTTGAGCGGGGCCCTGGGGATCCATCTGCAGCTCGATCATCCGCGCTTCAAGGAAGTCGTGCGCACCATAGCGGAGACCTGCGGGAAACACGGCAAGCTCGCCAGGGGCTCCGCGGAGACAGAAGCGCAGATCGAGGAATACTGGAAGCTCGGCTGCAAGGTATTGAATCTGCCCGGCACCGACACCAGCACCTACCTCGACGGCCTCAAGGCCCGCGCCGAGCGTGCTCACGCGCGGCTGAAGTCGATCGGTGTGCCGACGCCGGGAGGCGCAGGATGAAGCCTGTCAGCGACGTGCACGAGCTGTTTCGCCGCCAGCGCGCGATCCGCAGCTTCACCGATGAGGACGTTCCGGACGCGCTCGTCGATCAGGTCCTGACCGCCGCGATCCACGGGCCCTCCGGCTCCAATACCCAGCCCTGGCACTTCATCGTGATTCGCGACCAGGCGGTGAAGCGGGCTGTCAGCGAGGTGTACGAGGAGGCGCGGGCCGACGCCTACCGCGACAGGCCGCCGTCGGCGAGCGGGCCGCATCAGCCGCTCTCGGCCGCGCCGGTGCTGATCGTCGCCTGCGTCGACACGCCCGCCTCCGGCCAGGCCGGGTTCCAGACCGGTGCGTCGATCTACCCGAGCGTGCAGAACCTCATGCTGGCGGCGCGGGCCCTCGGGCTCGGAACGGTACTCACGACGTTGCACCGCCGGCGCAAGGCGCGCATCCACGAAATCCTCGGCATTCCCGACAATGTCGAGAGCGCGGCGATCATCCCG
>JAIBHM010000181.1 GCA_020028535.1 Armatimonadota bacterium
CACGACGGCGATCGCCAACCGGATGACGACCACCAAGATCATCGTGGACGAGCCGGTGACCTACGAGATCGTCGGGGCGGTCGAATCGGAACGGATCTGGAAACCCAGAAACTACGAGGGCAGGTTCTCCGGTCCGGTCACGTTGCGAACGGCCCTGGAGCGGTCGATCAACATCCCGGCGATCAAGACGATCTCCGAGCTCGGCCCGCAGACCGTGATCGCCTACGCCCGCCGCATGGGGATCACCAGTCCGCTGCAGCCGCATCTGTCGCTTGCGCTGGGCAGCAACGAGGTCACGCCGCTGGAGATGGCCTCCGCGTTCGGAACCCTTGCCGCGATGGGGGTGCACGCGGAGCCGATTGCCATCAGCAAAATCACCACGCGTGACGGGCAGGTGCTGGAGGACAATCCCCCGCGCCGGGATCTCGTGCTCAGCGCGGACGTTGCGTACGTGATGGTCGATCTCATGAAGGGCGTGATCACGCGCGGCACGGGGCGGTCTGCCGGCATCGGCCGTCCGGCGGCCGGCAAGACGGGCACGACCGACGACTATCGGAACGCCTGGTTCATCGGGTACACACCGTACCTGTCCACCGCGGTCTGGGTCGGGAACGACGACAACACGCCGATGCGCAGGGTCGTGGGAGGCATGGTGCCGGCGAGGATCTGGCGGGCGTTCATGCGGACCGCGGTCGAAGGGATGCCCCCCGATGATTGGGGCCGTCCGGACGGCGTCGTCGCGGCCACGGTGTGCGGGTCGTCCGGTTTGCTGGCAACCAGGGCATGCTCGAACCCCCGCCACGAGCTCTTCATCCGCGGCACGGAGCCCACCGAGTACGAGTACGGCCGGGCCGCCGAGAACGGCGGCGAGGTCACCATCGTTACCGGGGATCTCCCCCTGGAGATCCTTGCGCCCGCGGGTGGGCGCACGGTGAACACGCCGTTTGCGATCGAGGGCGATACCGTCCCCGGCGCCGTGGTGAGCCTGAGCATCCTGGCGCAGGGCGGATTCCTGCGCATCCAGGTCGCGGAGACGCACCTCCCGGTGACCTCCGAAGGCAAGTTCACGTATGTCTTCCGTCCTTCGCTGCAGATCTCCGGCGTGCGGTACATCATCACGGTCAAGGCCACAGGTCCGGACGGCGAAAGCGCCACCGCCACGCTTACCGTCACCGAACGATAGACCGCTCGCCGCCCCCACGTCCCTCCACTTCTGTAGTAGAATTCAACCGTGTCCGGTCACTCGAAGTGGCATAACATCAAGATCAAGAAACAGAAAGTCGATCAGGTGCGCGGGAAGCTCTTCAGCAAAGTCGCGCGCGAGATCGCCGTGGCGGCGAAGGAAGGCGGCGCCGACCCCGACGGGAACGCGCGGCTCCGCACCGCGATCGAACGCGCCCGCGAAGTGGGAATGCCCAACGATAACATCCAGCGGTCCATTCAGCGCGGGGCCGGGGGCGGCGAGGGGGCCAACTACGAGGCCCTCACGTACGAGGGGTATGCGCCGGGCGGCGTGGCGGTGCTCGTCGAGGTCCTCACCGACAACCGCAACCGGGCTGCAAGCGATGTGCGCAGCACCTTTACCAGGAACAACGGCACGCTTGGGGCAGCGGGATCTGTGGCCTGGATGTTCGAGCGGCGCGGGATGATCGTCGTGGACAAGACGAAAGTGAAGGAAGACGACCTGCTGCTGGTCGCGCTCGATGCCGGCGCAGACGACGTGCGGACCTCCGCCGATGCGATTGAGATCGAGACGCCCCCCGAGCAATTCTTCAAGGTGAAGCAGGCGCTCGAGGCCGCGGGCATCCCGATACAGTCCGCGGATATCACCATGGTCCCCAAATCGACCGTGCGCGTGGAAGGTCGGGACGCCAAGCAGGTCCTGGCCCTGATGGAAGCGCTGGAGGACATGGACGACGTCCAGCGCGCCTACGCCAACTTCGACATCCCCGACGAGATTCTGCAGCAGGTAAGCTAGCCTACTAAGCGAACCGTTCCCGCGGTTGCGCTGGACGCACTTTCGCGACGTGCTATAATCCGAACACAGGTTCGATCATGCGCATCCTCGGCATCGACCCAGGGCTACGCGCGACCGGCTATGCGGTGGTTGAAGGTACCCCCCAGGGTGGTGTAGAGCTCCTCGCCCACGGGATCATCCGAACGGAGGAGGCCGCTCCGCTCGAGACCCGGCTGCGCCAGATCTACACCGTGCTGGACCTGCTCATGGAACAGATCCATCCCGCGGGCGTCGCCGTTGAGGATCTCTACGCCGCCCAACGATTTCCCCGGACTGCAATCCTGATGGGACATGTGCGCGGCGTGGTCTGCCTTGCCGCCGCCCAACAGTCGGTCGAAGTCGAGGCGTTTCCGCCCGCCGCGGTCAAGCAGGCTATTGCAGGGTTCGGCGGCGCCAGCAAGGCGCAGATTCAGCACGCCGTTCAACGCCTGCTCCGGTGGCGCGAGCGCCTGGACTCACACGAATCCGATGCCGCGGCAATGGCGCTGACCGCGCTGTCTCGACGGGGCGTGCCGCTTCTGGCCGCGGTCAGGGAGGCCGTGCCGTGATCGCCTTCCTGCGGGGTCCGGTGCTCCGGCGGACAGATGAGGTCGTGGTGATCGAGGCCGGCGGGGTCGGCTATGAGGTGCATCTGCCGGCTGTTGTGGCGCGGGCGCTACCCTCGCCGCGTCAGGACGACCACCCCCAGGTCGAGCTCTACATCTCGTTCCACGCCACGGCCAACCAGCCGAAGCCGCTGCTGATCGGGTTTCTGCACGAGATCGAGCAGGAGTTCTTCGAGCGCTTCATCACGGTGGATGGGCTGGGCCCCACGAAGGCGATGAAGGCCATCGTGCATCCCATCCACGTGATCGCGGACGCCATCGAGCGCAAAGACGTACAGTTCCTACGGCGCCTGCCGGGGATCGGCGAGCGCACCGGCGAGAAGATCGTGGCCACCCTGCACGGCAAGATGGGCAAGTATGCGCTGCTGCGCGAGATGCCTGTGCGCCCGGAGCCCTCCGTGGAAGACTTCAAGGAAGAGGTGCTCGACGTGCTGACCGCGCAGCTCGGGCACCGCCAGGTCGAGGCGCGCCGCATGGTGGACGAGGCACTGCGCCGGCGCCCGGAGATCGCCTCGGCGGAAGAGCTATTCCAGGAGGTGTACCGCGTGGAGAAGGGAGCAGATGTCGTTGCGCGCTAGCCCCGAGGCCGAAGAACAGTTCATCCGGAGCCTGCGGCCGAGGACGCTGGACGAGTGCATCGGCCAGGCGAAGGTGGTTGAAGGACTGCGCATCAGCATCCAGGCCGCGCGGGAGCGAGAGGAGGCCCTCGATCACGTGCTGCTGCACGGGCCCCCGGGCCTCGGCAAGACGACGCTCGCCAACGTCCTTGCGCATGAGATGAACGCGAATATCGTCACCACCTCCGGTCCGGCGCTGGAGCGCGGCGGGGACCTCATGGGAATCCTCACCAACCTGCAGCCCAAAGACGTGCTGTTCATCGACGAGATTCACCGGCTCTCGCGGACGATCGAGGAATTTCTCTATCCCGCGATGGAGGACTTCTGCGTCAACTTTGTCATTGAGAAAGGGGCGCATGCTCGAACGCTGCGGTATCAGCTGCGGCCGTTTACCCTGGTCGGCGCGACCACGCGCGCAGGGCTGCTCTCGTCACCGCTGCGTGAGCGCTTCGGGATCTTCCACCACCTGGATTTCTTCTCCGTCGACGACCTGGTGGCCGTCGTGACGCGCTCCGCCTCGATCCTCGGTATTGCCATCACGGCTGAAGGCGCGATGGCCATCGCGTCGCGGGCGCGCGGCACACCGCGCATCGCGAA
>JAIBHM010000182.1 GCA_020028535.1 Armatimonadota bacterium
ATCCGGAAGTCCAGATGGCGCTCGCGGCCGTCTACAGCCAAGCCGGGCTCAAAGACAGAGATCCAGTGGGAATGGGTGATGCGGCGCTGAAGAAGGCCGGCTCCAGTCCGTCGTCCCGCATGCTGGAGAGTCTTCTGACGGTCTACGCCCGCGCGGGGCTGACCGACAAGAGCCTGGAGCTGGTCAAGCTGGCAGACCTGAAGGCGGCCTCCTACACCGAGGCGCTCGGGGAGACCAAGACGATCAGCTTCTATGACGTCGCCGCCCTCGGTGATCTGGCGGCGATGTATCGGCAGGCGAGCGTGCGTTATCTGGAGAAGGCGGCGGCCGATGCTCAGATCAAGCCGACCGCTGACTACTACCTCGGCGCGGCCTACGCCGAGGCCGGTGAGGTGGAGCTGTCGCTCCGGGCGACCGGCGCCTTTCTGTCCGTCGCGAACGCGCCGCTGCCGCAGCGGAATCGGGCACGGGTACGGTATGCGACGGCCCAGTATCTGCAGGGCCGGCGTGGTGAGGCCATGACGGTCTGGGAAGCATTGGCCCAGGGGCAGCCCGCCGAGCCCGGGCTGCTGGCGGAGATCCTCCTCGGATGTGCGCGGGCGAAGGCCGGCTGCGCCAGCATCGAGCCTTGGGCCACGCGCGCGGCCGAGGCCGGTGAGGGAAGGAAGACACGCGCGCTGAACATCGCCCTGGGCCGGCTCTATCTTCTGCGGGGAGACTACGGACGTGCGGTCGCGTACCTGGAGGCGGGACGGGACAAGAGCAACAAGAACCGGATCGAATCGAATGATCCGGTGATGCTCGTCAACCTGGCCGCGGCGTACTACCGTGGCCGACAATTCTCCGAAAGCCTGGAGATCTATTTCGAGATGAGCAAGCACTTCCCGGTGGTCCGCCGGATCCAGGAGGCCATGCAGGGGATGTACGCCATGGAGCACAAGAGCGCTGGGGACGTGAAGATCTTTTAATCACGAGTCATCGCGAGGCAGAGAAGACCATGAACAAGAGAATTGTCGTCGTGCTGTCGATCCTCGCTGTTGTCGTCGGGACGCCGCCGGTGTCCCCGGCGGGACCCAAGAACGACGGCCGGCCGGACGGAGGCACGCTCGGCTACGGCGAATACGGCCGCCCCTCGACGCTGGATCCGATCACCAGCAACGAGATGGTCTCGCTGCGCATCACGGAGCTGGTGTTCAACGGCCTGGTCGGGATCGACGAAAAGCAGGAAATCGTTCCCGAGCTGGCGGAGCGCTGGGAGGCGTCCAAGGACAGTCGGACCTACACGTTCTTCCTGCGCAAGGACGTGATGTGGCACCCGAAAGAGGGAGAGGACGCGAAGCCGTTCACGGCCGACGACGTCGTGTTCACCTACAAGATCATGATGCATCCCAAGACGACCACTCCCCTCAAGGTGCGCTATGAGTTCATCGAGAGCGTGGAGAAGCTCAGCGACTACGGCGTGCAGTTCACGCTCAAGCGGCCGATCCTGAACGCGCTGGCCAAGTTCAGCTTCAAGGTGATCCCCAAGCACGGCCCGTCCCACCCCCTGTACCTCACGCGCGAGGATCCGTTCGTCCGGCAACCGATCGGCACCGGGCCGTTCGTCGTCAAGACGATTACCACCGACCGGGAAATCGTTCTGGTGGCCAACGAGAATTACTTCAAGGGTCGCCCGCACATCAACCGATTCATCTCCAAGCCGTTCGCCGACCAGAACATCATGACTCAGGCGCTGATGTTCAACGCGATCGACATGGTCGTGCTGGTCAACCCGCGGGATATCCCGGAGCTCCAGGGCGACAAGCGTTTCGTCCTGCAGCCGTACAACGCCCTGTCGTACGCGTTTTTCGGCTACAACTTGCGCAGTCCGCTCCTGGCGGACAAACGCGTGCGCCAGGCGTTCACGTATGCGGTGAATCGGCAGGAGGTGCTGGATTCATTTTTCAACGGCCAGGGGACGCTCGTCTCCGGTCCGTTCGCTCCCGGGAGCTGGGCGTACAACCTGGACGTCCGGCCGCTGCCGTTCGATCCGCAGAAGGCGGTCGCGCTGCTGAGGCAGGCCGGCTTCGCCCCGGGGCCGGATGGCACGCTGCAAAAGGACGGCAAGAAGCTCACCCTGTCGCTCAAGGTGCCGATCGAAAAGGAGAGCGAAGCAGTGAAGCGGGTCGTGCTCGCTTTTCAGAACTACCTCAAGAACATCGGGGTGGCGATCAAGGTGGAGTTCAAGGAGTGGCAGGCGTGGAAGGAGAGCGTCTTCCAGGAGCACGACTTCGACATCATCTTCGCCTCGTGGGTGTTCGATGACTCGGCCGATATCTCATCCCTGTTTCACTCGGCCGAAATCGGCGCGTGGAAGAACAACTTCGGCGGTTACTCCAATCCGGAGGTGGACGGCCTGATCGTGGAGAGCAAGCTGACGCTCGATCACGAAAAGCGCCGGACGATCAACCGGAAGCTGCATGCCATCCTCGCCGAGGAGGCGCCCTACACCTTCCTGTGGACCCTGACGAATTACAGCGGCTATCACAAGAAGCTGCGCCGCGTGGCCATTCATCCCTACAAGTTCTTCTCGTTCGCGGATGAGTGGTTCATCCCGGCCGCCGATCAGAAGTAAGCACGCCGCACGCGGAGGGGCGGGCGCGGTCCGGGACCTTCGGGATCGCGCCGTCGGTCTTCGCGGCCGAAGCCGTGAAGCTCTCCGCGCTTAGACCCGTCACCCTGGTCCTGTCCAGGGAGCTGGCGCTCACCGCCCTGTTGCTCTTGGGAGTGAGCTTCGTGGTGTTCGTGATCCTCTTCCTCGCACCCGGCGATCCGTTCAGCGTACTCCTCGAGGGGCAAATGCCGAGCCACGAGGCCCGGGCCGGGGTCCGCGACGCGCTGGGCGTCCCCAGGACGTGGTACGTCCAATACGTGTCCTGGCTCGGCAACCTGCTGCGGGGAAACTTCGGGACGTCTATTCGCACGGGCCTGCCGGTGTTCGGCGAGATCGTGCGCGTGGGACTGAGCACACTCTACCTTACCCTCGGCTCGATGCTGGTCACGCTGCTCATTGCCGTGCCCATCGCGCTACATTCCTCGGTGCGCGGCGCGACCCCGCTCAATCGGCCGTTCACCCTGCTGGCCTATCTGGTGTCGGCGTTGCCCGTGTTCTGGCTCGGCTACGTCGCCATCTATCTCTTCAGCCACAAGTTCGGTGTGTTCCCGCTGGTCTCTGCGGCCTCGGCCTCGGCGGACCGGGCCTGGCTGTATTCCCTGCTGCCCATCTGCGTGCTCGGCATCGGCAACGGCACGGTGAGCGAGGTCGTTCGCTACATGCGTGAAGAGCTGAGCCGCGTCATGGCCGAGGATTACATCCGGACCGCCCGCGCCAAGGGAGCCTCTGTCTGGCGACACGCGTTCAAGGAAGGACTCTTGATCCCGATGACCGAGATCATCGCGTCCAAGATCCCGTTCATCCTGGGTGGCGCGGTCATCGTCGAACAGGTCTTCAACTGGCCGGGCATGGGGCGGATGGCCTGGCAAGCCGCGCAGGATCGGGACTTCCCCGCGATCATGGGGATCGTCATGATCGCGGCGACGTTGGTGCGTCTGGGGAGCCTGCTCCAGCGCGTGGTGTACGTCACGGTCAATCCCCGTGCGTCGAAGCAGCGGCGCGGCGAGGGCTGGGCCGAATGACACGCTACTCCCAGATCGCGGGCGAAGGCCTCGACGCCTCGGACCTGCCCGTGTGGAGGAGCGCCGACACGCTGGATCTCGCCTACGTCGGCTACGGCCTGTTCATCGTCGCCCTGGTGCTGGTGTCGTATGT
>JAIBHM010000183.1 GCA_020028535.1 Armatimonadota bacterium
GTCTTGGTGAAGTGCACGAGAGAGGTATTGCGCGCCCCGCCGCTGAGGTTGCCGGCGTTCCGCGCGTTGGTCCCGCTGATATTGATGATGCGGCCCCATCCGTGCTCCTTCAGGTACGGGATGGCGGCGCGGGCGCAGCGGAGCGCCCCCACGTACTTCACGTTGAAGTCGTGGAGCAGGTCCTCGTCCACGACGGTCTCGATGGGGCCGGTGGCGGTGGCGGAGCCGCCCGGCGGGGAGCCGCTGTTCACCAAGATGTGCAGCCCGCCCAGCTGCACGGCGGCCTGGGCCACCATGGCGTCCACCTGCGCCCGGCTCGTCACGTCGGCAACCAGCGGGATGACGCGGCGCTTGGTCTCGGCGGCCAGCTCCCGCGCCGCCGCCTCGAGCGTCTCCTTCGTACGCGCCACGATGGCGACGTCGGCCCCTTCCCGCGCCAGCTCCCTCGCGATCGCCTTGCCGATGCCGAGGCTTCCGCCGGTGACGATCGCGCGTTTGCCTTCGAGCCCCAGGTCCATCGCTTGGCCTCCTAGTGGAACCCTGACACCGCCGAAACTTGGTTCCCACGACCATACCAGAGCAGGGGAGCGCATGGGACGGACAAGCGCTGAGCTTCCGCTGAGCGCGTACACTCGCGTCATGAACCGGCAAATGACCCGCTTGCTCCGGCTGGTCCTGGCGGCGGCTACGCTGGCCGGCTGTGCCGCCGGGGTGCCCTGGGCCAGCGACAGCGAGCCCGCCGGTCCCGTCAAGCTCGACGTCATCTTCGTCCCGACCGACCTCACGATCGTGAACGCCATGCTCACTCTGGCTGGTGTCACGCGTGACGACGTCGTCTACGACCTCGGTTGCGGCGACGGACGTATCGTCATCGCCGCCGCCAAGGAATTCGGGGCGCGAGGGGTGGGAGTGGACCTCGACCCCCGACGCATCCGGGAAGCCCGGGCGCACGCCGACCGTGCCGGTGTCGGGGACCGCGTGACGTTCCGTGTCGAGGACCTGTTCGATGCCGATATCCGGAACGCGACGGTGGTCACGCTCTTCCTGTCGCCGGAGCTCAATGCGCGGCTCCGGCCGAAGCTCGTGAGCCAACTCAGGCCCGGCACCCGTATCGTGTCCCACCGCTACGGCATCGCCGACTGGGTGCCCGAACGGACTATCACGGTCACGGTTCTCGAGACCCATCACCACGTCTTCCTGTGGCGTGTGCCGGACCGCCCTTGAGGGCGAGACGTGCAGGAGCGCGACGGGGCAGGCCCGCCGCCGATCATCTTCGGGTGCTCGGTCTCAGAACCAGTGCGCGACGGAGCTGTGGATAACCTTCAGCAAGAGCCCCCCGACGTAGGTTACGAACAGGAATCCGAAGAATAAGCCGACGTGGTAGAGGGCTTCCGCGGAGAGTGGGTATCGAACACTACGGACCCGGTGTCGCGCCAATGGATGGAGCACGGCCCATTTCTTCTTGAGCGATCGCTGTTCTCGCCGAGCCGACAACGCTTCAATCGCGCCGGCCAGGATGCTAAAGGCAAGTGCGGCAAGCACGAAGAGGGCCGACGTTCTCATGGCTGCCTCTTTCGCTTCGGCCGGGACGCCCGAGCACGAGTGCTAGCCCCGGCGTCTGCGGGAGCGCCGCTGAACCTTTCTGGGCAGTGGGCCATCGGACGGTCCCATCCTCCACTCGGCGGAATTCTAGCACGCGGGTTGACCCTCTGCGCCCCGGAGCGCTAGATCTATACACGTGCAGCTTTTTCAAGTACAGGCCGTACCGGGACTAGCGACCCCATAGGCACATCTCGGTAGTCGGTTACCACGCATCCCACGCCTCACCGCGCGCAAACCCGCAAGAAGTCACACGGACTCCCACTGGAACACGACTTGCTCTGTTGAATGGTCGTGGACATCGTACAAAAGGCCTTCATGTTCTGCCCGGTGCTCGGCGCGGCCGCCGGCTATCTGGTTGACGGCGCAACTGGCGCGACCTCGGGCTTCGCGATTCTGATGGGGCCGCTCATCGTGATGTGGCTCTTCGGCACACGCTGACGATGCGCTACGACCGCTACGGCAGGCGCGGCTGTACAAGCCCCCGGGGGAGCGATCACGCGGGCCGCTGACATTGACAGTGTCGCTGGCCGCGAAGGCATCTGTCGCTTTCGCTGACGAGCCGTGCACCGGTATGCCGATGAGGCGTGGACGAGGAGATGGGCCGCGTCCTGAGTAGGCGGCGAGGAGGATAAGCTTTCGCGTGCAGAGACGTACCGTGACCGACAGGCGGGGCCGCATCTGGATTCGGCGAACTGGCATGGTGTATGACGTTATGTTCCGCCCTACCGGCAATGGCGAGTTTCGTATTAAGACCGAGGACGGTCTCCGTGCCCTTCTCTGGGGCGCTACGATCCCGGCAGAACGTATTGAGGAAGCGGTCGCCGCCCTCCGCAACGACACGGAACATGAGATCCCGAATGTCGTGCTGACCTTGGAGCGGATGAGCAAGCTCGGGCTCTGACCCGCCTCCGGACGAAAGGGTCTCTGCGGTGCTCTGGTGTTGGACGCGGCGGTTCTACGCCGGACTATTGGCCAGGATTTCTTCCGCCACCCGATGCGCCGACTCCAGCGCGCCGTCCATCCATCCGGATGCGGAAGTATGGCTGCCGGCGAAATGCAGCCGGCCCTCGCGGCGGCTCGCGACATTGAGTGGCAATTCGCCGATGTGCTGCGCGCCGAGCGACCACTGCTCTTCGTCCCAGCAGAGCTGAACCGCAGTTTCGCGCCGCTCACGGATGCCGGGAAACAGTGTGTCGAGGCGCGCCAGCGCCTTCGCGATCCGCGCCTCGGGCGTGAGTGCGACGAACGGGAGCGCCGCTTCTCCCTGCACATATACGACGAGCAAGCTCCGCAGGGTATTGGACGTGAAGCTTGGCTGCCAGATCTCCCACTTGTCGGATGTGATGCCGTAGCCGCTCCAGTGCGGCGCGAGCCAGCCACGATCGCGCAATTGGAAAAACACCCGGGTCGCCGATTCGTAGCGGCACTCATTGATGATCAGTTGCTTGTCGTCGGGCAGCGCAGGCGACACGCGAATCGAGCGCAGCGTCGTATAGGGTACCGCGCACACGACGAAATCGCCACGCCACGAATGTTCCGCGCCAGACTCCTGGTAGATGACCTCGATGCCGTGCGCGTCGCCATGGATCGCGGTCGCCGCCGCGCCGTAGCGGATCGCGCTATCCAATCGAGTGGCGAACGAGCGCGGCAGCAAGTCCATGCCGCCCTTGATGCGATACCAGATCGGTTTGATGAGGCTGTTGCGCGCGAGCACCCGCGCAGAACGTAGCGCGGACGATTGCGCGTCCCAGGGCACGAGGCTCGTCAGGATGTGATGAATATCGTGCGAGCTGAGGCGCGCCGCATCGGTGCCCGCGACTGAGCGGCCGTTGCGCTCGCCAATCAACCGGCCAGTATCCGGATACATCGGTTCGAGGGCGAGGCCGAAGTGTTCGATCCAGCCCAGGGTGCGGTGATGGATGTCGGCGATCCGGCCGGCGCCGGCGTCGGCATATAGACCGTCCGCGAAACCCTCGCGCAGCGTCAGGATCCGTCCGCCCGGTCGATTGCGCGCTTCAAGCACCGTGACACGTTGCCCGGCGTGCTGCAGCAGATATGCCGCACAGAGCCCGGATAGTCCGGCCCCGATGATCAGGATGTTGGCCGATGCGCCCGCCGTCCGGCGCAACTTCGGTGCGACGGCTCGACGAACCCGGGCCGATCGCAACTTGGCGCGGCGGGCGGCTTCGACCGCTCGCCGGAGA
>JAIBHM010000184.1 GCA_020028535.1 Armatimonadota bacterium
GCGCAGCAACCCCCACCGGCGCTTCCCCTCGAGCGGCTCCTGGATGAATCGCTCGACCAGCTGCTGGATCACATCCCCGGCGGTCCGCACCTTGCCGGCATCGATGAGGTGGTCCACCCGCGCCGGGATCGCGCGGGCCTGGCGCAGGCCGGGCATCCCGCCGCTGAGGAGCAGGCCGCTGAAGTTATAGCGGATCAAAATGCTCGCTGTGTTGACCCATCCGTGCCCTTTAGGCCAGCCACCAACATTCGGCGGATAGAGAAGCACCTGCCCCATCAAGTCCATCGAGCGCACGAGCGCCTGCTCGGGCACATCGGCGCCGGTCATCCGGACCGCTCCCACGACCAGTTGGGCCGGGCTCTTGATCTGGGTGCGGAGGGACCGCTCTGAGTAAAACGCTTCCGCGAGGAACATGGTCCGCAGCACGGGCTTGATCTCCCAGTTGCTGCGCCGGAATATCCCACCCAGATCCTCGAGCAACGCCTCCTCAGGACTCAGGTACGCAAAGAACTCCCAGAGTTTCCGCGGCAGGAAACGGGCGGTCGCCGGCTGCTCGAAGATGATGTTGATGATGTCGGTTCCATCCCAGCTGCCGGTTCGTCCCAGGAACGTCTTCACGCCCTCGTCGTGTTGATTGCGCCGGAAGACAAACTCGGAGCCGGCGAACGTCCATCCGGTGAATGCGCGCGCCGCCTCCTTGACGTCCTCCTCGGTATAGTTGCCGATGCCCATCGTGAACAACTCCAGCAGTTCACGCGCGTAGTTCTCGTTGGGCTTCCCCTTGCGGTTGGTGTTGTTATCGAGGTAACTCAGCATCGCCGGGTCTCGTGAGATGGCGAGGATGAGGTCCTTGAAATTGCCGGTGCCCATGCGACGGAAGAGATCGATCTGAAGGGCCATGTGCTCCGCCACGCGCGTTTCCGGCAGTCCGGAGACGAGATGCCCGTGCCAGAACAGGGCCATCTTCTCCTGGAGAGGACGCTTCGTCTGAATCATGCGCCCCAGCCAGTTGACTCGGAGTTCTTGAAACTTCAGTCTGTTCGCGCGGTTGGTCTGCTGCGCGAGCCGCCGCACCGTCTGCTCGCCGGCCCGGCCGCGCCGGAGCTGGATCAGCTCAGCGTACATCTGACGCAACTCCGAGAAATCGACCTCCTGAAACGCGCTGTCCTGAATCTGCTCGTAACTGAGGACATGCTCCACCGCCGCCTCGAACCGCATCGACGCCAGGCGGGTGATCTCCTCAGGCGTTCCCCCGAATCCGGCCCGGTTCAGCAAGTGCGCTGCTTTGACCCGGTTCCACGGGTTACTTGCCGACGGTTGAAATCTGCGCAGAGAGGCTTCTGCCATGCCCTCCACCTCGGGTGGCTTCTTCTGAATGGCTTGGACGGGGGGTCCCGGCGGAGGGGTTTAGCCGGTCATTCCCACTTGAAGCGCCATCCCGCAACAACAAGGGACAGCGCTCCCCACGCGGCGAGGTAGACCAGGCCGGGAATGTACGGAAGCAACGTTTCGCCCCGGGCGGCAACGGCACGCATCGACTCGACGAGGGGGGTAAGCGGCAAGGCGCTAATCACCGGCTGCAGGAATGCCGGCATGAATTCGCGCGGCCAGAGGGTCCCGGCCAGGAAGAGCATCGGGAAACTGAGCGCACTCCCCATCAGATTCGCCGACTCCGGCGATCGGGACGCCGTCGAGATGGCCAATCCCATGCCGACGAAGACGAGCGTGCCCAACAGCGCGAGCGCGGTCAGCGTCACGAGACTCCCGACGATCACAGCGTCGAAGACCCAGATGGCAACCAGCGCGATGACGGCCAGCTGCACCAGGTTCGTCGTGGCATATCGGGTGATCAATCCGCCGATGAACGCAAACGGGTGCACGGGCGTGGCCAGCACCCGCTTGAGCACCAGGCTCTTGCGGTACTCAGTGACGACCCACGTCACGCCGTTCAACCCGCTGTTCATGATCGTCATCGCCAGAATGCCGGGGAGGAGAAAATCGAAGAACCGGACGCCCCGCGCGGCGGCGATACCGGTGGCCTGCAGGCGAACGGCCGGCTGCACGCCGGCGATCCGCAGGTTGGCGTCGGATATGAACTTCTCGAGGATCAGCAGCGCAGTGCGCGCGTCTTGAACGCGCGCCTGATCGAAGAACACCCGGACGGGTTCCGGGGAACCCTGAGGCGGCACCACGATGACAAGCGTGCGCCTGCCCTTGCGCAACTCTGCAAGCGCCGATGCTTCTTCCTTCTCATCGGTCATCTTGAACACGGGCACGTCCGCGAGACCAGTGCGCAGCCCCTGTGCCAGCGCGCCGCCCTGGCCTACGAATCCCACCGTGAACGAGATGCTCTCGCCGCGGCCGAACGCCAGCCCGATCAGACTCATCAGAAGCAGCGGGAACACCATCCCCCAGAAGACACTGCTGCGGTCGCGAAAGTAGTGCTTGAACAGCATGTACGTCGTCATGGCGAAGGCCTTCATTCCCGCAGCCTCCGCCCGGTCAATTGCAGGAAGACGTCTTCGAGGGTGCCCTCTTCAACCCGCAGCTGCTGAAAATGCACGCTCCCCTGACGATTCAGATCCATCAACGCATGCACGGTCTGCAAAGGGTCCGTTGACGAGAGCCGGACTTCACCGTCCTGGGTTTTGACGTCCCGTACGCCCGGCAGCGTCTCGAAGCTTGCCTGACCCTGTGTGACCGTGACGCCGATCGTAATGCTGGGCGCGTGCTCACGGATCAGAGCGCGCGGAGTATCCAGCGCCACGATCAAGCCGTGGTCCATAATGGCGACCCGGTCGCACAGCCGCTGGGCTTCTTCCATATAATGTGTGGTCAGGATGACGGTTCGTCCCTCCTGGCGGAACTCTGCGATGACGTCCCAGAGGTTCCGGCGCGCCTGGGGATCCAGGCCGGTCGTAGGCTCGTCGAGGAACATGATCTGGGGATCGTTGACGAGGGCCACAGCAATGGACAGCCGCTGGCGCTGGCCGCCCGAGAGCGATCCGGCCCAGGCCCGTCGCTTTTCGCCGAGCTGCATCCGGTCGATGAGACGGCCCGATTGAGCGCTGCGCCGGTGAAACGCGCCGAACAGAGTGAGCGTCTCCTCGACTGTGAGCCGGTCGAAGAAGCCCGCTTCTTGCAGCTGCACGCCGATCTTCGCCCGCACGCCACGCGGATCCCGCCTCACGTCCACGCCATCCACGACGGCCGTCCCCCCGTCCGGACGGCGCAGGCCCTCGATCATCTCGAGGGTCGTGGTCTTGCCGGCGCCGTTCGGGCCGAGGATGCCGAAGATCTCGCCGCGGATGACGTCGAAACTCACAGACTGCACCGCGGTGACGGCGCCGTAGCGCTTGTGCAGCTCGCGAACCTGGACGATTGGACCTGCGGTGCGCATCAGAGGATTGCCTTCTCCCCGAACTGAATTCAACTCGATACCGACCTGTTCCCGTTGGCACGCGACCGATCATATGACAGTGCAGATACGCAGGGCCACGGCCCGCGACGTCAGAGAAATCCTCCCGGTGTGGGGCGAGCTGGCGGGCTTTCACGCGCATCTCGACCCTGCCTTCACTCCGTCGCCCCAGTGGCCGCGGGAGTACGGCGCCTATCTGCGGACGCTGATGGGTCGCGACGACGCCATCGCCGTGGTGGCACGCGAGGGGACGGAGATCATCGGCTATGCCATCGGCCGCATCACCACGCTGCCGCCGTTCTTCGAGCATCGTTACCGCGGGTACATCCACGACGTGTACGTCCGCGACGCGCACCGCCGCAGGGGCATCGGAAGACGA
>JAIBHM010000185.1 GCA_020028535.1 Armatimonadota bacterium
GCTCGCCGTCTTCGGCAGCGTCACCTCGACCGTGCTGCTGTCGACCGCCCTCGTGTCCCCTTCCTTCAACCCCGCGACATCCTTAAAGAGGAAGGCCGGAGATTTGTTGAGAGCAATGACCCGGTCGATGGAGAACGCCACGGCGTCCGCCGTGACCGGCCGCCCCGTGCTGAACTTGACGCCTGGCCGAAGCTTGAACGTCACGGTCCAGGCGCTGCCGGCGTCCCGGATTGTCCAGGACTGGGCCAGACGCGGCTTGAGCGTGGTGAGATTCTCGCCTTCAAACGCCACCAGGGTGTCGTACACGTTCTGCGCCACGAGGATTCCGCTGAATTCATACGCCACGGCAGGATCCAGCGAGATCATGTCGCTGATGTCAGCGACATACACCAGTGTGTTCGCGGCGGGTGCGGCAAGACCCGGGCCGATGGCGGGAGAGATCAGCAGGCTTGCCAGCACGAGCAGGACAGGCATCAATCTACGCACGTGATCGCCTCCTTCAAGAGTGCGGGTAGGGGTGCACTCTAGTTCGGACCGGCAAGGATCAACCCCTCCCGGGTCGCGCCCTTGACGCGGCAGGCCGGCGCATGCTATATACAGACCAACTGCATACGGCGCTCTTATCGAGAGTGGGTGAGGGACGGGCCCGATGACCCCCGGCAACCGGCGGACCGTGCGCATGGTGCCAACTCCCGCGGATTGTTTGTGGACATGCGGATGCTGCGGATCGGACTCTTAGGACTCGGGCACGTCGGTAGCGCCGTGGTCGAAGCGCTGAGCCGGCACGGCACGCTCCTTGCGCGCCGGACGGGCAGGCCGCCGGCGCTGCTGCGTATCGGCGTGCGGCATCTGCACAAGCCGCGTCGCATCACCGTCGATCCTGCGCTGCTGACCGCAGATGCATGGGAGGTCGTGCGCGATCCGCGCGTCGATCTCCTCATTGAAGCCATCGGCGGGGTTGAGCCCGCAGCCTCGTACCTGCGTGAGGCCCTTCGCGCGGGTAAGGACGTACTCACCGCCAACAAGCAGCTCGTCGCAGCCCACGGCCGCGAACTGCGGGCGTTAGCCGCAGAGCGTGGACGGGCGTTTCTCTTCGAGGCGGCTGTCGGGGCGGCGCTGCCCATCGTGCAGGTGATCAGCACAGCCCTCGCCGGCGATCGGATCCGGGGCCTCGTGGGCGTGCTGAACGGCACGGCCAACTACGTCCTCACTCGGATCGAGCGTGGAGCGACGCGAGAAGAGGCGCTCGACGACGCGCGCGCGCTGGGACTTGCCGAGCCCGACCCGCATGATGATCTCAGTGGCCGCGATGCCGCCGCGAAGCTCGCGATCCTGGCGTCGCTGGCGTTCGAGGTGCCCGTCCTTCCTCAAGACGTCCCGTGTGCGGGAATCGATGCTCTGTCGGAAGAGGCGATCCGCGGTGCGCATCGCGCCGGCACGCCGGTCAGACTCATCGCGGCCGCGCGCCGCCAGGGGGATGGATTCGAGATGGGTGTGTTCCCCGAGCGAATGGCCGCCGATCATCCGCTGGCGCGGCTCGCCGGGCCCCAGAACGGCGTGCTCCTCTACGCCGACCTCGCCGGCGAGGTGTTTCTACAGGCGAACGGCGCGGGGGGTGCGCCCACGGCCAGCGCGATTCTCGGCGATCTCGCCCGAGCCGCCGGCCAAGGCGAGGCGCTCTCCCCGCCTGCGGTTCCGGCGATCGTCCCGTTGCGATCGGGCAACGGAACCGCAACTGATGGGCAGCTGGTGCTGGATGGCTGGGCATGATGGTCCGGGTCCGGGTACCGGCGACCACGGCGAACTTCGGACCAGCATTCGACGTCATCGGGATCGCGCTGGCGCTCTATAACGAGGTGGAGGTCGAGCCTGCGGAATCGACGGAGGTGGAGATCGCCGGCGAGGGCGAGGAGATACTTGCAGCCACGCCCTCGAATCTCGTGGCCCGCGCCGCTCTGGAGGTCGCTCGCGCGGCGCATCGGCGCACCGGATTTCACATCAGGTGCCGCAACCGGATCCCCCTCGGACGGGGGCTGGGCAGCAGCGCGGCGGCAATCGCGGGAGGGCTTGTGGCGGCGAACGCCGCGCTGGGCAACCCGCTGCCGGCCGAAGCCGTGCTCGACCTGGCCTGGAAGATGGAAGGCCATGCGGACAACGTGGCGGCCGCGCTCGTTGGTGGCGCGGTGCTTGTCGATGCGTCGGCAGGACGGATCACCTGGACGCGCATCATTCCAACATGGGATGCGGTGATCGTGGTGGCCGTGCCCGAGTTTAGCGTGGCCACCACGGAGGCGAGGACGGTCTTGCCGGCACGCGTGCCGTTGAGCGATGCGGTGAGCAACATCGGCCGCACGGCTCAGCTGGTGGTAGCGATGCTGACGGGACAGGTCGAACTCCTGCGCACTGCGCTTGCTGACACCCTGCATCAACCGTACCGGCGTGCTCTGGTGCCGGGGATGGACAACGTCTTCGAGGCTGCACGTGACGCCGGCGCCTACGGCGCCGCGCTCTCGGGGTCGGGGCCGTCCATTGTGGCGGTCGCACCAGGGGCGCAGGCGCACGGCGTTGGAGAGGCGATGGTGGACGCGTTCGCTCGCGCGGGCAAACGCGCGAAACATATGGTGCTGCCCGTCGACGAATCCGGTGCGGTCGCGGCACGGATCTAGGACGATCTGAAGGAGGACGAGATGGCGGCGACAACGTTGCGGTGCCGGGAGTGCGGGACGCTCTATCCCGCGGATCCTCTCTACGTCTGCGAGCGGTGCTTCGGCCCGCTCGAGGTCGTCTACGACTATGATGCCCTGGCCGGGCAGCCGCTGCGCAGCATGTTTGCGTCGGGCCCGCGGTCCATCTGGCGTTATGAGGCCCTGCTCCCGGTTGAGCGCGTCCCGGAGATCGATCTCCAGCCGGGATGGTCGCCGCTGGTCCCGGCCAATCGATTGGGACGCGAGCTGGGCCTTCGCCGCCTCTATATCAAGAACGACAGCATCAACCCGACCTGGTCGTTCAAGGATCGGGTGGTGGGCATCGCGGTCGCCGCGGCCCGGCAATTTGGCTTCGAGGTAATCGCCTGCGCATCGACCGGCAACCTGGCCAACGCGGTCGCCGCCCATGCGGCGCGGGCGGGCCTGCGTGCGTGTGTCTTCATCCCGAAGGGCCTCGAGCGTGGCAAAGTCGTCGCCACCGGCGCCTACGGCCCAACGATTGTCGAAGTCGAGGGAAACTACGACGAGGTCAACCGGCTCTGCGCGGAGATCGCCGAAGAACACCGCTGGGCCTTTGTCAACGTCAACCTGCGCCCATACTATTCTGAGGGTGGAAAAACACTCGGCTTTGAGGTGGCCGAGCAGCTGGAGTGGCAGGCCCCCGATCACATTGTCGTGCCCGTCGCCTCAGGAAGTCTGCTCGTCAAGATCCACAAGGGGCTCCATGAGCTGCACCAGACCGGCGTGATCCCCACGGTTGAGACGCGCGTACACGGCGCTCAAGCGGCGGGGTGCGCTCCCGTGGCCTCCGCGTTTGCTGAGGGGCGTGAGGACATCCATCCAGTCAAGCCCCAAACGATCGCCCGTTCGCTCGCTATCGGTACACCCGCTGACGGTCGTTACGTTCTGCGCATTGCTCGCGAAACGGGCGGACATGTGCTGGCCGTCACCGATGAGGAGATTGTGGACGGCATCCGGCTGCTGGCACAGACTGAGGGGATCTTTACCGAGACGGCAGGCGGCGTGACGATCGGCGTGCTGCGCGCGCTGGCCGAGCAGGGCGCCTTTCGTCCGGACGACGTGATCGTCGCGTACGTCACCGGCATCGGACTGAAGACCCTGGAAGCGGTTGAAGATCACATGACCCAACCGGTCACGATCAAGCCGACACTGCGGGATTTCGAGCGAAGCGTCCTGGAACTCGTCGGTTAGTCATCGTTTAGGAGGCAGAGCATGGCGAAGATACGCATTCCCGCACCGCTGCGAAAACTCACCGGGGATCAGCGCACCGTGAGCGCGGACGGCGGCACGCTGGTAGAGCTCGTCGAGGACCTGGAGCGCCGGTTCCCGGGCATCAAGGCGCGGATCGTGGACGGCGACGGGAAAGTGCATTCATTTGTGAACATCTTTGTGGATGACGAGGATGTGCGATTTCTGCAGGGGCTGCAGACTCCAATCACGCAGGACGCGGAGGTCGCGATCATTCCGGCCATGGCGGGAGGCTGAGCGCGGCAGACGGTGAACGCGCTATAGTAAGAAGAGGTATGCCGCAGGCGCGTTCCACTAAGAAGAAAGTCCCCGACTTGCTCTCGAAGGCAGCGGCCAGGCGCCGCATCGATGTCCTCCG
>JAIBHM010000186.1 GCA_020028535.1 Armatimonadota bacterium
GAGCCTGTCCAGGAGTACCCGACCCTCATCACGTCGATGTTCATGCACGGCGGCTGGGCGCACCTGCTCGGCAACATGCTGTACCTGTGGATCTTCGGGGACAACGTCGAGGATCTGATGGGCCACGGCAGATTTCTGATCTTCTACATCGTCTCCGGTCTCGCTGCGGTCTGGGCGCACATTCTCACCAACCCCGCCTCCAGGATCCCCCTTGTGGGCGCCAGTGGCGCGATTGCGGGGGTGCTCGGCGCCTATCTCGTGCTGTTCCCCCGCGCGCACATCATCTCGCTCGTCCCGCTGGGGTTCTTTCTCCGCGTCGTCGCCGTACCGGCCATCCTCTTCCTGCCCATCTGGTTCTTGATGCAGTTTATCTACGGTTTCGCGTCGCTCGGCGCAGAGACCGCGGGAGTGGCCTGGTGGGCGCACGTGGGTGGGTTTGTTGCCGGCGCACTGCTCGCCTGGATCTTCGTCCGTCGCCGGTCCTGACCACCAGAGTAGGAGACACTCCGCAGAGCGCGAATCTGATTTGACGCGCTGTCCCATCCCCCCAGCGGTCAGAGGAGGATTCCCTGATGCGTGACATCACGGTGGAAGTGCTGGGCGGGAAGCCCGTGTCCGAGCACGCGGTCGAGATCGTCGAGCGCAAGGGCGTGGGGCATCCCGACTCCATCTGCGATGCCATCATGGAGCGCGTCAGCATCGAGCTGAGCCGCGAGTACCTCCGCCAGTTCGGTTTCATCCTGCACCACAACATCGACAAAGGGTTCCTCGTGGCCGGCAACGCGGAGATCAAGCTGGGCGGGGGCCGGGTGACCGAGCCGATGCGTCTGATCTTCGGCGATCGCGCCACGTACGAGCTCAACGGGAAGCGGCTTCCCATCGGCGAGATCGCCACCAGCACCGCCAAACGGTGGATCAAGGAACACCTCCGCTTCGTCGACGCCGAGGAGCACGTGCGTTACGATGTGCAGCTCAAACCGGGCTCTCCGGAACTGGTGGATATCTTCAACCGTGAGTCCCCTGGCGCGAACGACACCTCAGGCGCCGTGGGCTACGCGCCGCTCACGGAGACGGAGCGGTTGGTGCTGCAGGCCGAGAACTACATGAACTCGCCGCAGTTCAAGGATCAGTTCCCCGAAGCGGGTGAGGACATCAAGGTGATGGGGTTCCGCCGCGAGCAGACGCTCGACCTCACCGCCGCCGTGGCTTTTGTGGATCGCTACGTGGACTCCGAGGCCATGTATTTCCGGCGCAAGCAGCAGATGCACGAGGCGGTGGAAGAGTTCATCCGCGCCGAGGTGAAGACGCTCGAGCGCGTCAACCTCAACCTGAACACCCTCGACGTGCCCGGGCGCGGGCTGGGCGGCATGTACCTCTCGGTGACGGGAACGTCCGCGGAGAGCGGCGACAGCGGCCAGATCGGCCGCGGCAACAAAGTGAACGGCGTCATCGCGCTCAACCGCCCGATGGGCACCGAGGCGGCCGCGGGCAAGAACCCCGTCTCGCACGTCGGGAAGATCTACACGATCATGACCCATCAGGTGGCGGCGAAGATCTACGAGGAAGTCCGCGGCATCCGCGAAGTGTACGTGTGGATGCTCAGCCAGATCGGATCGCCCATCGACCGGCCGAAGGTCGTCGCGGCGCAGATCATCCTGGAGAAGCGCGCCCGCGAGGCCGTGGCGAAGCGGAAAGTCGCAGACATTGTGGAGCGTGAACTCGCCAACATCAACGCCCTCACCCGCGAACTGGCTGAAGGCAAGTATCCGGTCGTCTAGCGTTCCCCTCATCCTCATTCTCACGCTCGTGCTGGCCGGCTGCGAAGTGCGGCGCGCGCCCGCGCCGGAGAGCACACGCCAGCTCCGCGTGGCCGGAGTGCGGCGAATCATCGATCAGCCCGCGCTCAGTCCTCCCGCGTGGAGTCCCGACGGCACGCGGTTCGCCTTCAGCGCAGATCAGGGTCTCTATGTCAGCACGTCAGGCTCCGGCGCCCCCCGAAAGATTGCCGCGGTCCGAATGGCCACGTCGATCTCGTGGTCGCCCACCCTGGATCTCTTGGCTGTCGTAGACCGCGGCACGGCGTGGACGATCCGCGCCAACGGATCGGAGCGGCGGCGGGTCGATCTTCCGGGGTTTGTGACCGCCGCGGTCTGGGCCCCGGGGGGCGATCGGCTCGCGGTCGCGCTGCGGCGAACATCGGGCGGCGCGCCCGCCTTCGAACTATGGCTGACGAGTCGCACCGGGGGGTTCCGCCGAATGGTCACCCGCGCCCCTGCCGGCTCGGTGATGCGGGATGTGCAGTGGCTTCCAAACAGCCTCTACCTCTTATATGGTCTCGCCCGGCCTTCGGATCAGGTGGTCCGCGAGGTCTGGCAGGTCCGCGTCGCCTACCCGGACCGCCACCAGATCCCCATCGCGGGAGCGGCCACGATGGTCCGGCTGGCACCATCGGGTCGCGCGATCGCCTACGTGACCGCCGGCGAGCGCGGAGGTGGAAGAGGCCGCGTCGTGGTGTCGCGGCCGGACGGCAGCGGCCGGTTTGCGGTCACCGCGGAGCCCGGGCGATACAGCGGCCTGGCGTGGTCTCCTCAAGGTGACAAGCTCGCGTTTGCGGAGGTCCGGGACGCGCACGCCGAGATCTGGGTGGCCGATGCGGAAGCCGGCGGGCGGATGCAGGTGCATAGCTACGCGATGGAGTTCTCCGATCCACGCAGCGTGCTATCGATCGTGTGGTCTCCAGACGGACGGCGGCTGTTGTTTGGCACGAACTCCGGGACGTCTCACGGACCGATCTGGATGGCGTCCTTTGAACGGAGGTAAACGGGTACTTCTATTGACAGAGGCGGCGGGCATCTCATAATAGTGAGGTCGATATGCCGCTCTACGAGTATCGCTGCACGAAATGCAATAACGTCTTCGACGTGCACCACGAGGTGGGCGCCTCCCCGGGACCGTGCCCGGTCTGCGGCGGCGCGCCGCGGCGTATCTTTACCTCGGTGGGATTGATTTTCAAAGGGTCCGGGTTCCACACTACGGACTATCCCAAGCCGGGTGCTGTTGACGGCGCGAGCGGCAAGGAGACGACGGGCAAGGAACCCGCGCGGAAGGAGTCGGCCGGCACGGAATCAGGCGGCAAAGATTCGGGCGGCAAGGATTCGGGCGGGAAGGATTCAGGCGGCAAGGATTCAGGCGGGAAGGATTCAGGCGGGAGCGCAGAGAGCACGGAGGCAGCCGCGAAGGGGACCTGATGCAATGTAGGCGTGGCCTCATGTCGACGTGGCCTCCGGGCCACGTCATTTTTTTCTCTTTGTGCGTTTTGTTTGTGCCCCTCGCGCATGCCACCGCCGCCCCGGCCCTCGACATCAGTACGGAGCTCGGCATCGGGGGATGGGTGGTCCCGGGAACGTTTACGCCTCTTCGCGTGGAGGTGACCGCGCCCGAGCACGTTGATGGAATTCTCGAGGTCGACGTGCCGGCGCTCGGAGGGGACCCTCCGATGCGGCATCTCCACGCGGTGCGGGTCACGCCCGGCGCGCGGCAGCAGATCGCATTTGACGTCATCATCAGCGATCCGCGCCGTCCACTCACCCTTCGCGTTCGATCAGGGCGAACTCTGCTCGCGCATCGTGAGATCCCGGTGGGGGTGCAGCGCACTGCGGAAGGCGTGGTGGCGGCGCTGACGCGCGAAGCCGCCGGATTGGAGTTCCTCTCCGAATCGTCGCGCAAGCTCAGGCCGGCGTACCTGGGTGAGGACGCCCTCCCGTTGCGGTGGCAGT
>JAIBHM010000187.1 GCA_020028535.1 Armatimonadota bacterium
ATCGCGTTCAACGTCACCATTGTCGCCGGGCCGACTGGAAGGTAGCCGCGGAGCTGCGTGAGGCCTGGCTGGGTAGACCCCTCGACGATCCCGCCCGTCCGGCTTTCCAGGAGAATGTCGGCGATCGCCTCGACGGCCGGCAGCGCCGTGGTAACGGTGATTTCAACCCACTTCATGCGCGACTACTGCAGAAGGTCCTTGACCTTATCGGTGAGTTTTTTCTTTTGAGGTTTGATCTCCTCGCCGCGGAGCTTCGCGAGTTCTTGCATCAGCCGGCGTTCTTCCGCGCTCAGATTTGTGGGGACTCTGACGCGAAGGCGGGCGTGGAGATCTCCCCGGCCGCCGCGTGGATCCGGCATTCCTTTCCCCGGAATCGTCACCACGTCGTCCGGCTGCGTGCCGGCCGGGATAGCATGCACTGCAGGGCCGTCCAGCGTCGGCACGTCGACTTCATCACCGAGTGCCGCCTGCGTGATCGAGATCGGTATCTCACAGACGAGATCGTTCCCACGACGCTCAAACACCGGATGAGGCGCCACGTCGAGGAACACGTAGAGATCGCCGCGTTCCCCGCCACGCTCGCCGGCTTCGCCTTCCCCTGTGAGCCGCAGCCGCATGCCGGTATCCACGCCCTTTGGGATCGTGACGGTAAGCGTTTTCTTGAGTGGTGTGCGACCGCTGCCGCGGCATTGCTTACAGGGATGGCGCAGCACCGTGCCCGCTCCGCCACACTGATTGCAGGTGGTGATCTGTGTAAAGGACCCGAGCGCCGTGCGCTGCGAGTACCGCATCTGGCCGCTGCCGCGACAGGTCGGACACGTTTCCGGAGTGGATCCGCGTTCGGCGCCGGTCCCAAAACACGACGGGCAGGTGTCCAATCGCTCGATCTCGATCTCCCTCTCCACCCCGCGTGCAGCATCTTCGAGCGAGATCTCCAGGTCGTACCGCAGATCAGTCCCGCGCACTGGAGCGTCTCGGTCCATGCCCGCCGGGCGCCGGCCGAAGAACATATCGAAGATATCATTGAACGATCCGAGCCCGAAGTCTCGGAACTCCTCGGCGGCCGTCATCGGAGACACGGTCCCGAACTGGTCGTACTGCGACCGTCGCTGTGGGTCCGACAGGACCTGGTAGGCTTCATTGATCTCCTTGAACCGCTCACCCGCCTGTGGATCATTCTTCTTGACATCAGGATGGTGCTCGCGAGCCAGCCGGCGGAAGGCGCGCTTGATCTCGTCCTGCGAGGCGCTGCTGTCGAGGCCCAGAATGTCGTAATAGTCCCGCATATTCGCTATGACTGCTCCAGCGTCGAGTTGAGATCCGAGGCAAGATACCGCACGAGCGAGATCACCTTCGCGTAGTTCATCCGGGTGGGACCGAGGATGCCGAGCGCGCCCTCGGCGCTGTCGCCAATCTGATATGCCGCGGCGATGAGACTACAGCCCCGCAAATCCTGATGACGGTGCTCGCTGCCGATCGTGATCCGCACTTGCCGCACCGAGACGGCGCCCAGCAGGTCGGTCACGACGTCGTCACGCTCAAGGGCAGAGATCACAGGCTGAGCCGCCCGAGCATCCTGGAACTCGGGCTGCTTCAGAATGTTGGAGGTCCGCCGGAAGAAGTGCATCGGTGGATTCGGCTCCGCCACGACCGACGCGTAGTCCGTCACGATCGCCAGGGTAAGCGCGATGCCTTCGGGGGCCGGCCCCTGCTCTTCCACGGTGTCCCGGAACTTCCGGCGGACTCGCGCGCGCTCGCGCGCGCTGAGATCGATATAGGGCAGCATCGCATCCACATACACCCGGTACCCCCGGTCAGTCGGAATGCGCCCGGCCGACGTGTGCGGGTGCGACAGGTACCCCATCTCCTCCAAGGCCGCCATTTCGTTTCTGACCGTTGCCGGACTCACGCGGAGGTGCAGCCGCTGCACGACGCTTTCCGATCCCACCGGCTCCGCGGTGTGGATGTAGGTTGCAATGACCGCCCTGAGGATCTCCTGTTTGCGTGGATCCAGCGCAATCATACGCCTCTCCCGATCGAGATTAGCACTCGTTCCAATTGAGTGCTAACCCGGCATGTTTTCCACGATAGCACCGCGTCAAAATCGCTGTCAACGCGCCCGGGCGCTGATGAGCTCTCGCACCACTCGTAGTTCCTCCACAGAGAGCAGGCGGCAGACCGCCAGGTAGACGACTCCTCCCACGGCTGCGCCGATCGTCATCCGGAGTACCGCTCCGGCGAAAGCTGCGCCTGCCGGGAGTATCTGAAGTATGCCCAACATCGCCACGGCGGACAACACGGCGGCCACCCCGATCCGCACCGTGGTCCGCGCAAGCCGCCGGCCCTCGAGGCTGGAAAACCGGCCGCGCAGTATCCACAGCAGCGCCCCCACGTTCAAGGTCGACACAATCGCCGTCGCCAATGCAATTCCAGGCGCGCCCAGCCATCGCATCAAGAGATAGTCCAGGACGGCGTTGAGGGCGATCATGAAGACCCCGACCCGGACGGGAGTCGCCATGTCGTGCAAGGCGTAAAACGTGCGTGTGACGACGTAGTAGATGGCGATCGCGGGAAGCCCAAACGCGTATGCGGCCATGGCGGCGGCCACGGCGCGCGTCGCCTCGACGGTGAACTGGCCGCGCTCAAAGAGCAGCTGGATCAGCGGCTCACGTAACACGATCGCGATGGCGGCCACCGGCGCGATGGCGAACACGGTGGCGCGCAGCCCAAGCGATGTCGTGGCGCGGAGGTCGGCAGTATTGTCCGCGGCTGCGTGCCGGGAGAGCAGCGGGAAAATCGCCGTCGCAATGGAGATCGCAAAAATCCCCACCGGCGCCTGGATCACCTCGTACGCATAGTCCAGGACCGCCACGGGGTTGACGCCCGGCGATGGTGGCAGCAGTGAGGCAAAAAACCGGCCGACGTAGGCGTTGATTTCTACGACCGCGAGCCCGAGCATGGCTGGAACCGCGAGCTTTACGAGCTCGCCGACCGCTGGATGTCTGAGGTCGAGGGGCAGCATGCGAAGGCCCAGCCGTCGCGCCGAGGGCAACTGGACAAGAAATTGTGCCGCGGTCCCCAGGATCCAGCTGATCGCGAGACCCTGGATGCCGATCGTCGGACCGAGGAGGAGCGTTCCAGCGATGATGACGACGTTGAACACCAACGGGGCGAACGCCGGCACGGTGAACTGCTGGTGGGCCTGCAGATATCCCGTGACATAGACCGACAGGGCCAGAAACAGCATCGCTACGAAGATGATGCGCGTGAGCTGGACCGCGAGCGCAACGAGCCCCGGCGATGCTGCGAACCCGGGAGCGGCGAGTGGGATGATCAATGGCGCCAACACCTGGCCGGCAATGACCATCAGGATGCCCATCCCGAAGACGAGTGTGAAGAGGATGCCGGAGACAGTTCTCGCTCCGCGCTCGCCGTGGTGGGCCAGGTAGCGACTGATCGTCGGGATGAAGACGATGCTGAGCGTGCCGCCGAGCAACAGGCGCTGCACGAAGAATGGAACGTAGTAGGCAATGATGTACGCCGCTTTTGCGTTCGTCGCGCCGAACAGCCACGCGTAAGCGCTTCATGTTAGCATAACCACAGTGACCACTTTTATGGACGAGGTGACAGCGTGGCAAAGCGATCCAAATCCGGATTGAAGCACAAGCGTCAAGATGCAAGACGCAGCGAATGGAACCAGGCGGTTCGTACGGAATTGAGGACGCTCAGTCGAAAGGCGCCCGAGAACAAGGAATCGCTGATGGCCGCCATCGCCGCGCTCGATCGCGCCGCACGGAAGGGCGTCATCCACAAGAACGCGGCGGCGAGGAAAAAGTCCCGCCTCACGCGCAAACTGGGGTCATAGGTCATTGACGACCTACGACCGTCGTTGTGGGTAATGTCAGCTCAGCAATGAGCGTTTCGAGGGCCAGTCGCGGGTGGCCGGTCGTCTTGATCGAGCGATCAGCCTCCTGAAGTCTGGCGAAGATCCGCGGGAACGTCACGGCTGGGAAGTTTTTCGCCTGCTCCATCATCCGGCGCGCCACAAACGGTGGCACACCCAGTGCCTGCTGCACCGTCGCGGGAGCCGCCTTCCGCTCCTGCAGCACGCTGGCGCGCAGCAGCATCCGAAACTGTCGCGCGATCATGAAGAGCACGTACGGAGGGGCTTCTTCCCGCAGCAGGTCATCCAGGTGCCGGAGCGCAGGCCCCGCCCGCTGCTCCCCAATCGCGTCAACGAGCATGAAGATCGTGCTTTCAGAGAGGCGGCTCACCGTCGCCTCCACGTCCTGACGAGTAATCGTGGCGTCGGGCGCCACGAACGCAAAGATCTTCTCCAGTTCCAGGCTCAGCTGCCGCAGACCCAGGCCGACTCGCGCGACCAGCGCCTCGACGGCATCGTGCTCGATCCGCCGCTCTTCCTGTTTGACCCTCGCGGTGATCCATGCCGGCAGCTCCCGCACAGACAGACGAGGGAACTCCTGAATTTCGCCCAGCCGCCGGATCGTCGTGTAGAGCTTGCGTCGCCGGTCAAGCTCGGAGGCCACCAGAATCAACGCCGATGGCGGAGCTCCGCGCTCGAGATACACCGCCAGGCGCTCTTGTTCTGGAGGAGTCCACGAGTCGGCATCCTTGATGACGACGGCGCGTCGTTGACCGAAAAAGGGAAGCGTGTCGACGCGTGTGATCACGTCGCCGAGCTCAACCTCGTCGGCGTAGATGATATCGAGGTTGAGAGCTCGTTCGTCAGCGGGAATCAGCTGGTCGAGCAGCCGCTTGAGCGCCTGCTCCACGAGGAGATCTTCCTCACCAAGCAGCAGGTAGATGTGCGCTGGTGTGGCGGCCTTCGGCATCTAATCCCGCCTACCTGATCTGGGACGGGGACCTTGGGCAAGGGGACCCGTAACTAAGTCACTCCTTAGCCGATCTCCGGGTCCCCGGTACAAGGTCCCCGTCCCAGTCATAAATGTTCTTCCGTGCGCCGTCTGAGCTTGTCGATCAGGTCTTCGATCTCCGACGCATTGGCGTTTGCGTCGACCTCGAGAGCGATACGGAGCACCGTTCCCTCCCCCGCTCCCTGCGGCAGCTGGTCTGCCGGCACGTAGGCCCGTCCACCGCTCTCAAAGATCAGCACGGCCACGCCGTCTTCGACGCGATCAATTATTGCTCGCATCGCGTGCGGTACGAACCCAGAGTGTGCGGCCATCCGATTCCACCGTCACCGCTCCGTGGCGGTCGGTCCTGTAGATACGCGCCCCGACTGCGGACAGCGCATCGAGGGTCACCGCATGAGGATGCCCGAAGGGATTCCAGGAGCCCACGGAGATCACGGCCACCTGCGGGGACACCGCATCGAGGAACTCCGGCCGGCTGCTGGTGCGGCTGCCGTGGTGCGCGACCTTCAACACCGTGCTCCGCAACTCATCGCCGCCGTCTACCAGCTTTCCCTCAATCAGGCCCTCAATGTCGCCAGTGAATAACGCGCTGACCTCCCCATACATGAGGCGCACCACAACGGAGTTGAGGTTGACGTCGGAACCCGACCCATGAATAAGTGGTTCTTCAGGATGCAGCACAAGCGCCTTGACGCCGCCCGCCAGGTTGATCTCCATCCCCCGCCGCGCGAGCCGGTAGGGAATCCTGTGGGCCTCGACGACGTGCAGCAGGTGCGGGTATGAGGGCGCGGGATGCGGATACCCGCTGTCGAGCATCACGCCGACCCTGAAGTTCTCTGCGACCGCAACGAGTCCTCCGGCATGGTCTTCGTGCGGATGAGAGAGCATCAAGACGTCAATCTGCCGGATCCCGATCCGGCGTAGTGCCGGGATGACCCGGCGTACGCCGATGTCGTAGCCGGATTTGTGACTTTCATGGCCTTCGATCTCCCCACCGCCGTCGATCATCATGACGCGGCCGGAGGGCGCGCGGATCACAATCGCGTCCCCCTGCCCAACGTCAAGAAACGTCATCACAAGACGATCCGGAGCCAGCGCTGCGGCGACCTGCAGCCACAACAACGTGGAGATCACGCCGGCAAACGCGATGCGAAATGCCGCAGGCCGCGGGCGCACTCCCCGACGCAAGAACTCGGTCGCCGCGATCAATGTGAGATAGGACAGCCCCACGACAATCAACGACGGCGGGCGCACGTCCACAGTGGCCCCAGGCAGCTGGGCGAAGAACGTCGCGGCGAAGGCCACGGCATTCACCAGCGGGACGAGCAGGGCTGCGAGGAAGTTGCCGATCGGAGGGATTGTCACTCCCGCGATGCCACAGAGGAAGCCCACTGGTACGAGCACAGCGACCAGCGGAATGACCAGCAGGTTACTGACGAACCCGGCGAGGGAGACCTGCGCGAAGTGGACGGCAAGGATGGGCATCACGCTGAGTTGAGCGGCAACCGTGAGTGCAACCAGCGTTCGCAGCGCGCGGGGCAGCGCCGTCAGCCGCTCGCTCAGCGCGGGAGCGACATAGATCAATGCCCACGTGGCTGCAAACGAAAGCTGGAAACCGGCATCGAACAGTAGGAGGGGACTGCTTACCAGCAGCGCGAGCGCGGCTGCGGCGAGGGCGGCATAGAGATCGCGCTCTCGGCCCACGAGTATCGCCGCAAGACCGGCGAGCGTCATGATGGTGGCGCGCGCCACAGATGGAACCCAACCCGCCATCAATGCGAAGAAAATCACCGCGGTCCCTGCGACCAGCGCGCCGGCCGACTGGTTCAAACCGACCATGCGGACAAACCACAGCACTGAACCGGCCACCAGTCCGACCTGCGCTCCAGAGACGACGAGCACGTGTAGGAGTCCCGCGGACCGGAACGATTCGCGGACCTCGTCTGGAACTGCACCGTCGTCGCCCAGCAGCAAACTGGCCAAGAGCGCCCCGGGCATTCCGGGCATCGCGTGTTGAAAGAACGCCGCAATTCGGGCGCGTAGGGAATATGCCACCTGGGCGGCGGGATTGAGGAGCCGCCGGCCCGTGATCCGAGCGCCTGCGCCCGGGCGCGTGAACAGTTGGACCTGGATCCCCTGTGCCGCGAGATAGTCTCGGTAAGAGAACTCGCCTGGATTGCCCGCCGGGGGCGGTCTGGCGAGTCTTCCACTAATAGTGATCTGATCTCCGTAGCGTACCCGGGGACCCACGCGTGTGGAGACGAGGACCAGGCCGTGGACAGCACGTGTCTCTCCTCTCAGTGACAGGTGCTC
>JAIBHM010000188.1 GCA_020028535.1 Armatimonadota bacterium
GGCGGCCAGGTTCTCCGCGCCCAGCCGGAGGGATCCGTCCCGCGGCCGCAGCAGCCCCGAGATCGTATTCAGGGTCGTGCTCTTTCCGGCCCCGTTCGCGCCGATCAGGGTGACAATCTCTCCCTCCTGCACGTTGAGCGAGATCCCCTTGAGCGCATGGATCTGTCCGTAGTAGACGTGAAGGTTTTCCACCTCGAGGAGCGCCATGGTCAGTGCGCCGCGACCCCGCGGGTGCCCAGGTAAGCTTCGATCACGCGCGGGTCGTTCTGCACTTCCCGGGGCGTGCCTTCCGAGATCTTCGTGCCGTAGTCCAGGACGGTGACGCGGTCGGAGATCCCCATGACGACGCGCATCTGGTGCTCGATAAGGATGATCGTGACTCCGAGCTCGTTGCGCAGCCGCTGAATGAATGCCATCATCTCCATCGTCTCCCGCGGGTTCATCCCCGCGGTGGGTTCATCGAGCAGTAAGAGCTTAGGGCGGGCCCCCAGCGCCCGGGCGATCTCGAGCCGGCGCTGCTCACCATACGGCAGGTTCTTGGCCATGAAGTCGCCCTTCCCGCGCAATCCCACGAACTGCAGCAGCTCCCGCGCCTGGCGGTGCGCCATGCGCTCCTCATGCATGGTCGCCGGTGTGCGCAGGATGGCGCCGATCCATGACGCCCGCAGGTGCGGGTGCATGCCCACGAGGATATTCTCGAGCGTGGTCATGTTCGCAAACAGACGGATGTTCTGATAGGTGCGGGCGACGCCCATCGACGTGATGCGGTCCGGGCTGAGGCCCACCAGCACGGTCTCGTTGAACTGCAGGGTCCCCTCTTCCGGACGGTAAAAGCCGGTCAGACAGTTGAAGAAGGTCGTCTTCCCGGCCCCATTCGGACCGATGATGCTGTGGATGGCTTTCTCCTGGACATCCAGATCGAGCCGGTTGATGGCGACCAGGCCGCCGAACCGCTTCGTGAGCGAGCGGGAGACGAGCAGCGCCATTTAGGTGCCGGCCTCCTCGACTTTCGTCACCATCTCCCCCTCCGGCACGCGTTCGACTTCCTCGTGCAGCTCGCGGCGCTGCGCGGCCGCCGGCCACAGGCCTTCGGGGCGCATGATCATCATCAACATCAGCACCGCGCCGTACACCAGGAACCGGAAGTCGGAGAACTCCCGCAGCAGCTCGGGCAGGCCCACCAACGCCAACGACCCCACGACAACCCCCGGCAGGCTGCCCATCCCGCCCACGATGATCAGCGCCAGCACGTTGATGGAGAGCAGGACGGTGAAGGAGTGCGGGAACACGGAGCTCACCATGACCGCGAAAATCGCGCCACCCACCCCGGCGAACGCGGCGCCGATGGCGTAGGCGAGCAGCTTCACGTTGATGAGGTTGATGCCCATTGCCTGGGCCACGTCCTCATCTTCGCGCAACGCCATCCAGGCCCGGCCCAACCGTGAGTCGCGCAGCCGCGCCGCCACAAACGCGATGATGGCACTCGCGCCGAGCGTCAAGTAGAAGAGCTGCTCGGGTCCCCGGAGCTCGTACCCGAACAGCACCGGCTTGGGAATGGCGAGCACGCCCTGCGAGCCGCCCAGCCACGGCCGCAGGAAGTCGGACAGGACCATCAGGCGGATGATCTCGCCGAACCCCAGGGTGGCGATCGCCAGGTAGTCGCCCCGGATCCCGAGGACCGGGAGCCCAAAGAAGACGCCGGAGATCAGCGAGACGACAACCGCGATCAACGTGGCCGTCCACCAGGAGAAGTTGGCGATCGCGAGCGGCCCGGTCGTCGTCAGCAGCCCGACCGTGAATGCGCCGATGGCGAAGAACGCGGCGAATCCCAGATCCAGTAGGCCTGCGAACCCGACCTCCAGGTTCAACCCGAGACCCATCAGGGTGTACAACCCCACCAGCACGAGCACCTGCGACAAGAAGGGACCGGCAAGTATAGGCATGAGCAGTACAAGGGCCACACCCGCGACCAGACCGACCGTCTGCACGGCCCGGCGCTGGCCCGGCGCGAGATCAGCGATCTTGCGGCGCACCTTGGGACGTTGCTGGCCCCACACCGCGCTGATACCGACGGCTATGGCGAGCACGATGAGCGCCCCGCGCGGGGGCAAGCCGTCGATTGTGAAGAAGAGGTCGCGCACGCGCGCAATGCGTTCGGACTGCAGCATCAGCTGCACCAGCTCCTGGAAGAGACCGACCAGGAGGACAGTGGCGGCACCGGTCACGGTCAGCCTGCGCACTGTGGGCGGCAGCAGCGTCAACGCTGCACCGGAGGAGGCTGCCACGATGCCAATGATCACAACCCAGGGGAGAGCTGTGACGCCGAGCCCGAGTGAGAGCACCGCGAAGAGGGTCGGGGTTGCACCCACGAGGATCGGTCGCATGTTCACGATCGTCGAGAGCAGGATCAGGAGGGCGACGAGAGTCCCCGCGATCGCACCGGCCAGGGCGGCGCCCAAAAGCACCCGCGACGCGCCGCGGGCGGCAAGACGGTTGGCGGCCTGGACGCCGGCGCCCACGGCCATGAGCAGGAGCATCGCGTGACCGCCGGCGATCACCCCTGTGATAATCTGCCGCTGCTGGACAGCCTCCACCAGACCGACGAGCGAGACGAATACGGCGGACAGACCCCAGACCAGGCCCGCCACGATCGCCTGTCTCCAACCGCGTTCGGGGGTCATCGTGAGCTGCTCAGGCCTTCTTCTGGGCCAGCCGCTCGCCGAGGATGCCTGACGGACGGAAGATCAGCACCATGACCAGCATCGTGAAGGCGATGACATCCTTCAGCTGGTAGGGCGCCACAATCCCCAGGCCGTCCAGGAAGAGGATCGGACCGACGGACTCAAAGATGCCGAGGAACA
Source organism: Armatimonadota bacterium (assembly GCA_020028535.1). GTDB lineage: Bacteria > Sysuimicrobiota > Sysuimicrobiia > Sysuimicrobiales > Kaftiobacteriaceae > Kaftiobacterium. The sequence goes on from JAIBHM010000188.1 coordinate 2,862, forward strand.
TGCCGCCCACCATCGCGCCCGGAATGTTTCCGATGCCGCCGAGGACCGCCGCGGTGAAGGCTTTCAAGCCGGGAATGAAGCCCATGAAGAAATGCACCTGCTTGAAGACCACGGCGTACAGAATACCCGCGGCGCCGGCGGCGGCTGCGCCAATGGCAAACGTAATGACGATGATCCGGTCGACGTTGATGCCCATCAACGCGGCGACCTCCAGGTCTTCCGACACCGCGCGCATGGCCGTCCCCGTCTTGGTCCGCATCACAAACATGTACAGCGCCAGCATCAGGAGGATCGAGGCCACGATCACGACTGCCTGGGTGCGGAGGATGCCGGCGCCGGCGATTATCCACTCCCCCTTGAGGATCTCCGCCTCGGGGTAGGCCCTGAACCCTGAGCCGTAGAGACCGCGGAAGGTGTATTGCAGGAAGAACGAGGCCCCAATCGCCGAGATCAGAGGCACCAGTCGCGGCGCGCGTCGAAGCGGGCGGTAGGCGATGCGCTCCAACAGGAGGGCGATGCCGGTCGAGACCCCCATAGATATGCAGAGCACGATCAGCAGGCTGATGATCGGATGGCGGTCGAAAAAGCCCGCACGATCCAGCGCATCCGCAAAGAAATACCCCGTGTACGCCCCGCTCATGAAGATCTCGCCATGCGCGAAATTGATCATGCGCAGGATACCGTACACCATCGTGTACCCCAAGGCGATGAGGGCGTAGATGGCCCCCTGCGAGAAGCCGAAGATCACGAAATCCAGCCAAACTTCGCCTGAGTATTGGCCGGCGCGCAGCGTGCCGACGGTGCCCCACACGACCACAACGAGGACCGCCAGCCGGAAGAACCAGAGGTAGAGGTCCACAATCGAC
>JAIBHM010000189.1 GCA_020028535.1 Armatimonadota bacterium
TGAGAGCAGATACAGGACCGCCATCCGAACCGCCACGCCGTTGGTGACCTGGTCCAGAATGACCGACGCGAAGCCATCGGCTACCTCCGGCGCTATCTCAACGCCTCGATTGATCGGGCCCGGATGCATGACCAGGGCCCCGCTGTCCGCCAACTTGAGCCGCTCGGAAGTCAGTCCGTACAGACGCGAGTACTCCCGAATGGTCGGGAAAAGTGCCGGACCCTGGCGTTCTAACTGCAACCGGAGCATCAAGATCACATCGACGCCACGCAACGCCTCATCCATGTTGTAATAGACGCGAGCCCCAAGCCGATCCAGAAAGGCCGGAATCATGGTGGGCGGACCCACCGCTCTGACTTCCGCCCCCATCTTGGTGAGCGCATAGATGTTGGACCGGGCGACCCGGCTATGGGCGAGATCGCCCACGATCGCCACGCGCAGTCCCTTGAACGTCAACTTCTTCTCCCGCAACGTGAACAGGTCCAGGAGCGCCTGGGTCGGGTGCTCGTGCCAGCCGTCGCCGGCATTGATCACCGAGGACTTGACCCCTCGGGCCAGCGTCTCCGCGGCACCCGCGGCCGGATGGCGCAGCACGATGATATCCGCCTGCATCGCCTCAATGTTGCGGGCGGTGTCCAGCAGCGTCTCGCCCTTCACTACGCTACTGGAGGACGTGGAGAAGTTGATGACATCGGCGCTGAGGCGCTTCGCCGCCAGCTCGAACGAGGTCCTGGTTCGTGTGCTGGGCTCGAAGAAGAAATTGACCACGGTTTTCCCTCGAAGCGCGGGTACCTTCTTGATCTCGCGTCCGCTGACCTCCTTGAACGAGTCGGCTGTCTCCAGGATGAGCATGATCTCGTCCGGATCGAGCGACGCGATGCTGACCAGGTCTTTACGCTTGAGGCTCATGGATTCATTCTTTCAGAATAACGACGCGATCCTCTTCGCCCTCTTCCTCGAGGTATACCTGCACGATCTCCTCGACCGATGTCGGAATGTTCTTGCCGATATAGTTCGCTTTGATGGGCAGTTGACGGTGTCCCCGGTCCACGAGGACGGCGAGTTGGATCTCTGCCGGGCGCCCCAGGTCTATCAGTCCGTCCATGGCGGCGCGAACCGTGCGACCCGTAAACAGCACGTCATCGACCAGCACAACGATTAAATCCGAGATGTTGAACGGGACGGTGGTCTTGCGCAGCACGGGCTGGTCCTTCCGGCTCGCGAGGTCGTCCCGGTACAGAGTGATGTCTAGCTCCCCGATCGGAACCTGCGCCCGCTCGATGTCCTGAATGCGCCGGACCAGCCGATGTGCCAAATGGACCCCGCCCGTCCGGATTCCCACGAGCGCCAGGTTCTGCGTCCCCTTATTTCGCTCCAGGATCTCGTGAGCGATGCGAGTCAGCGCGCGGCCTACCTCGCTGGTATCCATCACCAGCGTCTCCTGTTTTTTGTCTTTTTTGTTCCCGGCAATCATAGGGTGCTACGCTGGTTCGTCACTCGTGAAGCGTATCTCGTGACAGGAAAGGGGTTACGGATTAGTAGTCAGTGCCACGGACCACTAACCCTCAGCCACTGTCTTGCCAGGATCGACGTTTCACGAATCACGTGTTCGCAAGAAGGCATAAAAAAACCTTCTCGCCACTTCCGTGATGAGAAGGTCACAGGGTGCTCGGGCACAGCGCCAGACAGGCCGCTCCGCATCGATGTCGCTCCTTGCTCACCTCACCGGATGAGCGTTAAAGGCAGTGGCATCATAGCCGGTCCGAGCAATGGTGTCAAGGTGGGGACTTCGCGGGTGATGTAACCTTCTCTGTGCAAAATGCTCTTGACGCCAAAAAGAAGGGGTGCTTCCTTGGCTGACGTTGGGATCAGCAACGGTCAACCGACAGGAGGGCACCCCATGTTGCTCAACGCAACGGTTCGCAATGTACGCCGGGCATTTCGAGAGGTCAAGGCCTTTGACGCGGAAGGGGACCTGCGGCCGGCCGCCCGGGCGGCCTTGAAGGCCGTGTTGGAGACCGCCTTGGAGGGCGAGGTGACCGCGGCGATCGCCGCTCAGCGCTACGAGCGCGTGCCGACGCGGCAGGATTACCGCTGCGGGTCGTACCTCCGGCGGCTGCTCACGCAAGTGGGCGAGCTGCTGCTGCGCGTGCCCCGCTGTCGGGGCGGGGGCGTGGCCTTCCAGACGCTGGCGGCCTATGCCCGGCGGCCCCGGGTGGTTGATCAGTTGATCCTGGCCTGCTTTGTCTTGGGGATGAGCACCCGGAAGGTCGCCAAAGCGATGGGGGCCTTCCTGGGCGCGGCGCTGTCGGCGCAGACGGTCAGCCGGATTGTCACCCAGTTGGATGCGGCCGTGGCCGCGTTCCATCGCCGGCCCCTCCTCGACCGGTACCGCTATCTGCTGCTGGACGGGGTCGTCCTGAAACATCGCGGGGCCCTCGCGGTGCGCAAGCGGGTGCTGCTCTGTGCCTACGGGATGACGGCCAGCGGCGTCCGGGAGTTTATTGATTTCCTCTTGGCGCCGTCGGAGTCGGCGGCGGCCTGGGAGGCGTGTCTCACGGACCTCGCCCGGCGAGGGTTGCAGGGCGAGGGCCTGGCGTTGATCGTCACCGACGGCGGCCCCGGCTTGCATGCGGCGCTCGATCTGGTCTACCCGCGGATCCCTCGACAGCGCTGCTGGGCCCACAAAGCCCGCAACGTGCTGGAGAAGGTCCCCAAAGCCGACTGGGCCGGGGTCCAACGGGCCCTGGGGCGGCTCTCGCATGCCGAGAGCCGTCGGGACGCCATCGCCGCCAGCTGGGCCTTCGCCCAACAGTATCGGGCCCGTTACCCCCCGGCGGTCGCCTGCGTGGAGCGGGATCTGGACGATCTGCTGAGCTTCTATGCCTGTCCCCCGGCGCACCGGCCACGGCTGCGGACGACCAACGCCATTGAGCGGGCCTTCCGGGAGGTCCGCCGACGCACGCGCCCCATTGGGGTCTTTACGGATAGCCGCAGTCTGGATCGGATCATCTATGCGGTGATTCATCATCTCAATGAGTCGTGGCACGAAGCACCGCTTCGGGAATTTGCACAGAAGTCTTGACATTACCGAAGGAGGCCTCGGGTGGGGACGGTCCGAGATCTGATGGCGCCTGGCAGCGGGATGCCTCCTGTGCTCGCGCGTCGCGCACTCAGGACTTATCGGGTCCTGGCCTAGGTGGATGGAGTGCTCGCCGGACGCGCGCAGTTGGAGGCACCCCGGCCGCCGCGCCCGTTACTAGAGAGGCAGGAGGGACACATCCTTCCTAAGCGCGGCCTCACTTTAGGGGGGGGAAGTGGGTGGTCGGGGCTCGCTTGTGGAGCCTCCTCCCACTCGCGCTTCGCCTTCCGATTTCACCTCTAGCCTTTAGCCCCGTGCTCATTGCCCGTCCTGATTCGGGAGAGTCGATACTCATGCCAGACCCCAACTTACAGACTACAGGACACGCGGACGGGACACCCTTTGCCGTTTCGCCATCGGACACAGCCCCAGGGGCTATTGTCCCCTTGTATCTTGAACTCAGTTCACGAATGATGCGCTTCACCATGAAGCCGGGCGTGGTAGACCGATGTCCCCTTGGTCCCAGAGACCGTGGAAAAGCGAGGGTCGCCACGCCCTTCCCCCAACGAGCCCGAACAGTTGCGTGGGCCAGCAAGCCCGTATCGTGCAAGGCCGGGCCAACAACCAGGAGGGAGCATGTCAAAGCTCAGTTGGACGTCGCCTTGCGGCCGGAGGACCGCTTCGCGGCCCCCAATGATGAGACCGGGATCGCGCGGATCGTGGACCGGCTGCGGTCGGCGGGCCCGACGCTGATCGTGTTGGAAGCCACGGGGGGCCTTGAGCTGCCGCTGGCCGGAGCGTTGGCCGCGGCCGGCTTGCCGGTCGTGGTGGTCAATCCACGGCAGATCCGGGATTTTGCGAAGGCGACCGGCCGCTGGGCGAAGACCGATGCGCTTGATGCGGCGGTCTTGGCCCACTTCGCGGAGGTGATCCGCCCGACCCCACGGGCCCTGCCGGATGAGCAGACGCAGGCGCTGAGCGCCCTCCTGACCCGGCGCCGCCAACTGCTCGAGATGCTGGCGGCCGAAAAGAATCGCTTCAGCCAGGCCTCCTCGCCCGTGCGCAAGAGCGTGCGGGCGCACCTGGCCTGGCTGCAGCGGGCGCTGACGCAGGTTGATCGGGATCTGGCTCACGCCATCCAGCAGAGTCCGGTGTGGCAGGAAAAAGAGGCGCTGTTGCGCACGGTCCCCGGTGTCGGCCCCGTCTTGGCGACCACCGTCCTCGCGGAGCTGCCGGAACTGGGAACCTTGACCCACAAGCAGATCGCGGCCCTCGTGGGCGTCGCCCCGCTGAACCGCGACAGCGGGACCTTGCGGGGCAAACGGACGGTCTGGGGCGGGCGGGCTCCCGTTCGGACGGCGCTCTACATGGCCGCGCTGGTCGCGACCCGCTTCAATCCGGTGATCGCCGTGTTCTATCACCGGCTGCGCCAGGCGGGCAAAGCCAAGATGGTGGCGCTGGTCGCCTGCATGCACAAGCTGCTCACGATTCTGAACGCCATGCTCAAACATCGCACACCGTGGCACCCCACGCCCGAGGCGTCGCGCTGACGCGCGGGCGCGCGCCGCAGCGGATTCCTGCGGGGGACCTCCGGTCCACGGTCCCCCAAGATCGTGGCTCCTGAGCCCAATGCGTGAGCCGACTGTC